>DAOVTY010000015.1 GCA_030632865.1 Bacteroidota bacterium | reverse complement strand
GATTAAATAATGAAGAGTTTTTTGCCATGCCAACTAACATTGCCGATTGGTGAAGTTGAAGAGAATCGGGAATTATACTAAAATAGACATCGGCGGCCGACTTAATTCCCACTGCATTGTTTAGGTAGTCGTATTTATTTAAATACATTAAAATAATTTCCTCTTTTGTATAACTACGTTCCAGCTTAACGGCAATTACCCACTCTTTAAATTTACGTAATACAAGATCTGTTGCACTAGTATTTCTGTCGCGAGGAAAAAGCATTTTTGCCAACTGCTGACTTAAAGTGCTACCTCCGCCCGAACTCGAATTATTAGTGAGAATACCTTTTGCTACCCTACCCAACCCTCTTAAATCAATTCCGGAATGATCATAAAAACGAACATCTTCTGTTGCAATTAGTGCATCAATTATATGTGAAGGAAGATTTTTATAGGATACATAAGTACGATTTTCTCGAATAAAATATCTGTCGATAACCTTACCATCTTCAAAATAAATCTCCGAAGCCAAAACATTTCTGGGATTCTCCAACTCTTCGAAACTTGGCATAAATCCTAACATTCCCTTGGCTATTAAAAAGAAAAAAAGAAAGCCGCCTGCTATAAAAAATGCAACAGCCGACCAAAACCAAAGAATATATTTTTTGAAATTAATTTTATTTTTTACCATTAATTTTACTAATTAATTTATCGGAACAAATATATACGATTCTTACAACGCTGCAATTATTAAAACGAGTTTAAACATGTTTATATTTTAAATTATTTAAAGAAATTGTTTAATGTTAAATTAAATATATGCGTGCAACATCCTGATTTCATAGGACTTCAGATAATTTTTCTTCCCTAACTTTGGCTATGCAATAAAAACCGAGCTTTGCCACTGAAATCAATATGTTACTATCTAAAATCCTCTTAAACTTTAAACAATTTCAAATTGAAAAAAATAGTCTCAATGTTATCAGAAATAAAAAATAGTGCAATAAATTTTGAACTTAGCAATTGATTTGCTTTAATTTGCAGAAATTTTTTGAAATAATATGCACGAAAATCTTGTAATTGTAGAGTCTCCGGCAAAAGCAAAAACCATAGAAAAATTCCTTGGAAAAGGTTTTGTGGTTACCTCCAGCATGGGACACATTAGAGACCTGGAGAAGAAAGATTTTGGTATTGATATTGAAGATAAATTCAAGCCCAGATATATTGTATCTCCCGATAAAAAGAAAGTAGTTGCCGAGTTAAAAAAATTAGCAAAAAACGCTGATATGGTTTGGTTAGCTTCTGATGAAGACCGCGAAGGAGAAGCCATTGCCTGGCATTTAAAAGAAGTTCTTAAGTTAAAACCCGAAAATACCAAACGTATTGTTTTTCATGAAATAACCAAAGATGCAATTACGCGTGCTGTTGAAAATCCACGCTCTATTGATATTAATTTGGTAAATGCTCAACAAGCACGACGTGTGCTAGATAGAATTGTTGGTTTTGAAGTTTCTCCTGTATTGTGGAAAAAAGTAAAACCATCTCTTTCGGCAGGACGTGTACAATCTGTGGCAGTAAGATTAATTGTTGAACGTGAGCGCGATATTCGAAAATTTAAAAGCGAATCGTGGTTTCGTGTAAATGGTTTTTTTCTTGTTCCAGATAAAAATGGAAAAATTACAGAGCTTAAAGCTGAGCTTTCAAAAAAATTTAAAACATCAGAAGAAGCAAATTCATTTTTAAAAAAATGCAAAACTGCTGAGTTTAATGTTAGCGATGTGGCAAAAAAGCCAGGAAAAAGATCGCCGGCTGCACCATTTACAACTTCTACGCTTCAGCAAGAAGCAAGTAGAAAGATGGGTTTTTCGGTTTCTCAAACAATGGCAGTTGCACAGAGATTATACGAAAGCGGTAAAATTACATACATGCGTACCGACTCGGTAAACTTATCGGGACTTGCAATAAATACAGCAAAACAAAAAATTACAAATTTACATGGTGAAAACTATGTGAAAATACGCAAGTATAAAACCAAGGCAAAAGGTGCACAAGAAGCTCACGAAGCAATTCGTCCTACATACATGGACAATGAAAGTGTTGCAGGAACAAGCCAGGAACAACGTTTGTACGAATTAATTTGGAAACGTACAATTGCATCGCAAATGGCCGATGCCAAATTGGAAAAAACTACAGTTTCTATTTCAATATCGAATGCTGAGGAGAAATTTGTAGCAACTGGAGAAGTGTTGATTTTTGATGGTTTCTTACGTGTTTACATAGAATCTACCGACGAAGAAAACAGCAATGGAAATGCCTTAAACGGGCAAGCAATAATTCCTCCTTTAAAAGCAAAAGACGAATTACAAATGACTTCGGCAGTGGCAACTGAACGTTTCTCGCAACGCCCGGCACGATACACAGAAGCATCGTTGGTGAAGCGTTTGGAGGAACTCGGAATTGGTCGTCCGTCAACTTTTGCACCAACAATTACAACTATTCAAAACCGTAATTACGTTGTAAAAGAAGAACGTTTAGGTGATGAAAGAAAATATATTGTTCTTTCGTTGAAAAACAGTGAAATTAGCAAACAAACAAAAACTGAAATAACTGGAGCTGAAAAAAATAAACTTTCACCGACTGACATTGGAACTGTTGTTAACGATTTTTTAGTTGATAATTTTGATCTGATAATGGATTACAATTTTACCGCAAGTGTTGAAGCAGAATTTGACGACATTGCAGATGGTAAAAAAGTTTGGAACGAAATGCTCGATAAATTCTACAAACCTTTTCATGGGCGAGTAGAAAATGCTCTAAAAAATGCCGAACGCTCTAAAGGAGAACGAATTCTTGGAGAGGATCCAAAAACAGGAAAACCAGTTTCAGTAAAAATTGGACGTTTTGGTCCATTTGCACAAATTGGAGAAGTTAGCGACGACGAAGGAGCAGAGAAACCAACATTTGCAAGCTTGCGTGGCGGACTAAACCTTGAGACGATTACACTGGAAGAAGCTTTGGAACTATTTAAACTTCCGAGAGATTTGGGAGAATACGAAGATAAAAAAGTAGTAGTTGCAATTGGAAGGTTCGGTCCTTATGTTAGGCACGATAGTAAATTTGTCTCATTAAGTAAAGATTACGATCCATTTACTGTAGAACTTGATGTAGCAATAGAATTAATAGAAGAAAAACGAGAAAAAGATAGAAAAGCAATAATTACTGTTTTTGAAGAAGAACCAGAACTGAGAGTGTTGAATGGAAGGTGGGGACCTTACATTTCGTACAAAAAGAAAAACTATAAAATACCAAAAACTACAAAAGCTGAAGAGCTTAAATTAGACGATTGTTTGAAGATTATAAAAGAAGCGCCGGAACCAAAACCTAGGCGAGGAAGAAAAAAATAGAGATAAAAGGCAAATATTTAAACATTTGCCTTTATTTTTACAATCAAAAACTATGGAAATGGACATTCGCCATTATTTCGAAACTGTAGATTTCAAACAATTTAAACAAAACATTCAATCTAACTGGAACTATTTGTTCGGTGCTGCGATAGAAAAAACTACATCATCGCTTACTCAGCAGAATATCCAAAAACTTGATATTGCTATTATTGGCGCACCTTTCGACAGTAGAAAAACAGGCAATAAATTATCCGATGCTCATAACGAAGTACGAAAAGAGCTGTACCATCTTTCAAAAGTTCATACTAAATTAAATATTGCTGATTTTGGCAACTTAAAACCTGCGAGCAGTGTAAAAGGGTGTTATCATGCAATAAGAGATATTGTTGAATTTTTTAATGAGTTAGGGGTAGTTACGATTATAATTGGCGGAAGTCAGGATTTAAGCTTTGGTATTTGCGAAGCATTTAAAAACAACAGACTATTTTCCTATTCAACAATAGATGCATTTTTAGATATTAAAAAGAGTAAAGAATCTTTCAATTCAACAAATTACTTAACTCGGGTTTTTACATCTAATCCTAAAATGTTTCAATTTAGTTTAATAGGATATCAAAATCATTATGTTGTACCTGAGTTCTTTTATAAAACGAAAGGTATTAATAGTAATATTCGCTTAGGATTATTAAGAGATAATATTTCTTTGGTTGAGCCTATATTTCGAAATACCGATGTTCTATCTTTCGATATTGGAGCAATTAAGCACTCAGAAGCTCCGGGAGTATTCAGTTTTAGTCCAAACGGTTTACTCAGCGAAGAAGCATGCCAGTTAGCAAAATACGCTGGTTTAAGTAATCGTATGAAAGTATTTGGACTGTTTGAATATTATTCGAAAAATGATATTCATAATATAACAGCTAAACTTGCTGCACAAATAGTTTGGTATTTTATCGAAGGATTTGCAAATCGGCAAAATACACATGAAGCTGAAAACGAGAATAATACAATGTTTCGGGTAGAAGTACAAGATCTGGATAATCCATTGGTATTTTATAAAAATACAGAAACTAACCAATGGTGGATGCAGATAAATACCCATAATAAAAAACCCATCTACTTTGCATGTTCAGAGCTCGAATATCTTCAGGCATCAAATAATGAGATTCCTGAATTATGGCTGAATTACATTCAAAAGTTAGATGAAACGAGCATGTGAAATTTTCTACATACAGGAAGATGATTATAAGCGAGTTCCATATGATGCCTTAATAAAGCAACAATTATAATCATATGAAATTAATAAAGATAATTAATCACTCAAAATAAAGATTTTAGGCAATTTGTTAAAATAATAGATAAAAGCAAGCGTTCTTTGCATACAATACTAACAGATGTTTGTAACAAACAACATTTTTTATTTTCTTTAGCAAGGATTAAAAGAGTGTTAAGCCGCATCCAAAGAGAACTATGAAAAAATTTATTTCTTTTTTATTTTGGGTATTTATCGTTAATTTCGTTGCCTTTGGGCAGCAAGATCCGCAGTACACAAACAACATGTTTCATAAGTTAAGTGTAAATCCGGGTTTTGCAGGGGCAGAAGGTGCAATTAACGGCCTTATTTTAAATAGATACCAATGGGAAGGATTTATTGGAGCACCCAAAACTTTAGTTTTTAGTGCCGATGCAGCAATTGAGGCGTTTGGAGCACCCGGAGGAATTGGGATAAATGTTGTTAGTGATGATTTGGGATTTGAGAAAAACACCCAAATTAATTTCAATTATGCATATAAAGTACCTTTAAATATTGGGATTTTAGGAATTGGAGTATCTTTGGGAGTGTTAAACAAAGGAATTAATCCGAAAACCTGGGTTTCCTCAGATGATGTTTTAAACAATACAGAAGGAGGATCAGGAGACTATTTAATTCCACCGGGGGAAGTAAGCCAAATGGCTTTCGATGCAGGATTAGGATTGTACCTATCAACGAATCAATATTATTTGGGAGTCTCTGTAACTCATTTAAATCAGGCTTCTATAATGTTTGATGACCATGCAGGTACATTTATGGTGAGGCACTATTATTTGTCGGGAGGATACAATATTAAACTAGCCGATCCGTTATTTGAGTTGCGACCTTCGTTTTTTATAAAATCTGATGTGGCCAGTTGGCAGTTAGATTTGAATGCAAATATTATTTTTGACGAACGCTTTTGGGGAGGAATTTCTTATCGTGTTCAAGATGCAGTTTCCCTATTAATGGGGATGGAGATGGAAAATGGACTCCGATTTGGTTATTCGTTCGACCTAGTTACATCGGCAATGAGTCGTTATGGATTTGGTTCGCACGAAATTTTTGTGAGTTATTCGCTTGACCTAGAAAAGAACCGAAATCAAAAGTATAAGAGTATTAGATTTTTGTGAAAAATAAATTATTGTTGAATTAAAATAAATATGAACAAGCAGTAGATTTAATAACTATTAAGTGTTAACAAGTTTAGTTAAATTTCATTGTAGGTTTCATATGTTATCATAATATTACGTAAAATTTAAACGTATGAAAAAACTTCTTTTAATTGCAGTCGTAATCTGGAGTGTACTTGGCTTTACAGGGTGTAGCAATTCTGGTAATGGAGAGCTGGTTGGAGTACAAAACAGACCAAAATGGAGAGAAACACAGCCATATGGAATGGTGTTTGTTCGAAGAGGTAGTTTAAATATTGGCCCCAGCGATCAAGATGCAAGTATGTCAGGAGTTCCAACCATGACTGTTACTCAAGAAGCATTTTGGATGGATGATACTGAAATTACAAATAACGAATACCGTCAATTTGTGAGTTGGGTTAGAGATTCAATGGCAAGAAAAATGCTTGGAGACCAATATCCTGAATTTTTAAATACCGAAGATAGAGAAGGAAATCCAATTGACCCTCCAACAATTAATTGGAAAGAAAAAATTGATTGGGGAGATATAGACTATCAAATGGCAATGCAAGATTTGTACATGCCCGAAGAAGAAAGATTTTTTGGAAAAAAAGAAATCGACACAAGAAAATTAGTTTACGAATATTGGTGGATTGATTTAAATCAAGCTGCAAAAAGAAGTAATAGTTATAATTTTGACGATCAACGTTACGAAGGAAATGTTTATGATCCTGATGGAGAATTAGTACCTATAACAAATCGTTCATCATTTATTATGCAAGATCAAGTACCAATTTATCCTGATACATTAACATGGATTAGAGATTTTACATATTCATATAACGAACCATTGGCAACACGTTATTTTTGGCATCCTGGTTTCGACGACTATCCTGTAGTTGGAGTAACCTGGAAACAAGCAGAAGCTTTTTGTAATTGGAGAACAAAAATTCAAAGCGACTTTTTATCGATGAAAGGAGAACCCGAACTACAGGTTTACAGATTACCAACCGAAGTAGAGTGGGAATACGCAGCACGTGGAGGAAAAGACTTTTCAATGTATCCCTGGGGTGGATATTACACAAGAGATGACGATGGTGTTTTCCTAGCAAACTTTAAACCATTGCGTGGTAACTATGTAGAAGATGGTGGAATAGCATCTATGAAAGTTGGAAGTTACGATCCAAATGAGTACGGGTTATATGATATGGCAGGTAATATTGCAGAATGGACAAGTACAGCTTATGATGAAGCCGGATACAATTACTTTGGCGATTTAAATCCCACTTTTACATACAATGCACGACCCGATGATCCTCCTGTGATGAAACGTAAAGTTATTCGCGGTGGATCGTGGAAAGATATTTCAAGCTATATTCAAGTTTCCACAAGAAACTACGAATATCAGGATACTACAAAATCATACGTCGGTTTTCGGTGTGTGCGCTCTACTTTTGGAGAAGAATTTTAATTGTTTTATTGTTAATTTAATTTCTGAATAGATTATGAATCTGGGAGAATTATTTAAAACAAAACGTTGGAAAACATTTATGGGCTATGTTTATGGCTGGGGTGCCTCAATGGTTATGATTGGTGCGCTGTTTAAGTTAGAGCATTGGAAATATTCAAGTTTGTTATTAACTATCGGATTAGTTACCGAGGCATTTATTTTCTTTTTATCAGCATTCGAGCCACCTTCAGATCTACCCGAATGGAGCAAGGTTTATCCTGAATTAAAAGAGGAGTATGAATTGGTGGGTCTTGATGAATTAGATCAAAAAAACAAAAAGGGATTAGGCGATCTTTTTTCCAGTTCAGAATTAACACCTGAACTTTTAGATAAAGTTGGAAAGGGTTTAAATGATTTAAGCAACACAGCAAAAGGTATTAGCGATATTTCTACGGCTACTTTAGCCACCGATATGTATGTAAAAAATATTGGTTCGGCTTCAGAATCGATGAATAACTTTGCCGGAATAAACGAACGCGCTAACGAAATGATTAGCAGTTCGGTTGATTCGTTGACTGAATCGTACTCATCAACAGCGCGTAAACTGTCGGAATCGGGAGTTGGATTCATTGAAAAAATTCATACAAGCGGTGAACAGTTTTCAAATCAATTAGCTGAAACAGGAAAACGTTTGGCAGCAACTTACGACGATGCTGGGCAGTCAATTAGTACAGAACTAAATGGTATAAAAGAGAGCTCTAAACAGTACTCTGGCAACTTAGATAAACTAAACGGAAATCTTTCTGCATTAAACTCAAATTTCGAAACTCAACTGAAAGGAACAGAAGAGCAGTTTAAGGCTAGTCAGAAGTTTAGTCAGGATTTAGGGGAAATGAATAATATACTTGCCTCTTCGGTTGACGAATTGAAAAAGTATAAAGAAAACGCAGAACAACTTAATAAGCACTTAGAATCGCTAAATACCATTTATGGTAATATGTTGGGTGCAATGAGCTATAAAAAGTAAAACTTTCTAGAAAAGCAATATGGGTGCAAAAAATTGCCCGGAGACCCCGCGGCAAAAAATGATAAATATGATGTACATAGTGTTAACAGCGATGTTAGCACTAAATGTTGCAGCACAAGTTCTGGAGGCTTTCCGTGTTGTCGATTCTAGTCTGCTTCATACGCTTAAAGCGGTTGATGTGAAGAGTCAACAAGTCTATTTATCTTTCGAGCAAGCTTATGCAGAAAATCCTGCTAAAGTTCAGGAATGGAAACAAAAAGCTGATGAGGTTCAAACTAGTACTAATGAAATGTTTTCGTATATCTTACGATTAAAGGAAGAAATTGTAAACTATTCGGGAAGTACACTTGCAGATTTGGAAAATCCTGTTAGTCCTGATGATTTTTATCTTGTTACAGAAAGCGGAGATACGCTAATTGTAGAAAAGCAGGACGATTTGAATGGACCTTCTGAGTTAATGATCACCCAAGAGAAGGCATTCGAATTAAACGCTAAAATTACCGAGTATAGAAATGGATTGGTCGCACTGTTAGATGAGGATGATATTGAACTAAAAGAGTCGATTCTTAAAGAACTGGAAACACCCGATCCGGTTAAAAATGTTAAAGATGGAAGTGATGTTAAAACCTGGGAAACACAATTTTTTCTCGATAAACCCTTAGTTGCAATTCTTACTTTGCTCTCAAAATTTCAAATTGATGTTAAAAATTCTGAAGCAAATTTAATTAACTATTTATATGGACAAATTGATGCGGGATCATTTAAATTCAATAAGCTTGGTGCGCGAATAATTGCAAATTCTAATATTATATTACAAGGAGATATTTACGAAGCAGACGTATTTCTTGCTGCCGAAGATTCAACTCAACAACCACAGATTTTTATTAATAACAGCGAAGTTGAAGTTGTTGATGGAAAAGCAAATTATAAAGGAAATACTTCGCAACCGGGAATCTTTAAATGGAGCGGTTTAATAAAATACAAAACACCAAGTGGAGTTATAAGAAATTATCCTTTTGAACAGGAATATCAGGTTGTAAAACCAAGTGTTACCATGTCGGCTACAAAAATGAATGTGTTTTATCTTGGAATTAAAAACCCATTTTCCATAGGTGGAGGAGCAATCCCTAATGAACTTATGGATGTAACAATGACCAATGGTAAAATCACTAAATCAGGCGATTCGTATATTATTGAACCAACCGCATTAGACGAACTGGAAAAAAGAACAAAAATTACTGTTTACGCAAATATTGGAGATACACGGAGAGTTGTTGGTACATCTACCTGGAGGGTAAAAAGAGTACCAGATCCGGTTGCTCAGGTAAATGGGCAGACTGGGGGAGACATTCGAAAAGAAGTTTTAGCTATTCAAGACGGTGTTTTAGCTGTTTTAGAAGATTTTGATTTTGATTTTAAATACGAAGTAACCGAATTTGAAATTATGACTTCTGGAGTAGCAGGATACGTGAATGTTAAAAAATCTAATTCTAAATGGTTTACCGCTGAACAAAAAGATATGCTAAACAGAGCCAGGCCTCAAAGTTTAGTTTATATTTCAAATATTAAAGCAATTGGAGACGATGGTTCAACAAGGAATCTTGATCCAATTTCATTCAAAATACGTTAATTATGAGAAAGTTAGTTTTATACATAGGAGTTACGGTTTTCATGCTATCATTAGTAGGAAAACAAACTAATGCACAAATTGTAAATGGTGCTTTTAAACGTAACGACATTGTACAGAAAAAACCAATGCCGCTATCCTCTGTTCGTGAGGCCGATGTTTTTTGGTCTAAAAAAGTATGGAGAATAATTGATTTACGCGAGAAAATAAACCAGCCTCTTTATTTTCCTTCGGAAGAGATGGAAGGACGAATAAATCTGATTTCTCTTTTATTAAATGGAGTTGAAAGTGGACAAATTACCCCTTACGATGCAAGTTTCGACGACGATTTTAAAGTACCAATGTCTTTTACGCAGGTAAAAGAATCTTTTGGTGCTCAGGCAACTCAAGAAGAAAAAATTGATTTCGATACCGGAGAACGTACAATGGTTACAGTTCAAGGAGAGATAAGACCAAACGATATTAAACAGTACATGATAAAAGAGGAGTGGTATTTCGATAAGCAAACTTCAACTCTTAATGTACGAATTATTGGTATTTGCCCTATTCGAGAATTTGTTTTAGCAGGAGATAATACTGGCGAAGTACAACGTCAGAAACTATTTTGGGTATATTACCCAGAAATTAGACCACTGTTATCAACCAATTTAGTGCTAAACCCGTACAACGAAGCACGCCAAATGTCGTTTGACGATGTGTTTATTAAAAGGTACTTTAATAGTTATATAGTGCAAGAGTCAAACGTTTATAATAATCGCGAAATTAGTGCTTACCTAAGTGGTAGAAATGCAATGCTTGAATCAAAAGCAATTGAAAATAAAATTTTTAATTTTGAACAAGATCTTTGGGAATATTAATTAGAATGAAAAATGAATATAACCTTATGTTTTCATAAGGTTTTTTTTTGAGATAATAAACGGAAGTTGCCCACGTTTATTGATAATAAAAAAATAGTTGAAATGAGAAAAGCGATAATTTACTTTGGTATTGCCCTTGGGTTGCTTTTCAATTCATGTCAAAAATCTGAATTATACCATCCCGATCGCGAACCCAAAAGCGGAGATTGGTTCGAACCTTCACCACACGGAATGGTTTACATACAACGCGGTTCGCTTAAAATTGGACCAGCCAGCGATGAAGTCTCTCAGATAGTAAATCCTACTAAAACAATTTCTAACGAAGCATTTTGGATGGATGATACAGAGATAACAAATAACGAATACAGACAATTTGTTTATTGGGTACGCGATTCAATTGCCAGAAAACTTTTGGGCGAAACTTATTCTGATTTTGTAATTATGGAAGCTCTGGACGGAACTCCCTTAAACGAGCCAGTAATTAATTGGGACGAAAGAATTGAATGGAACGACCGTGATTTCCAAATGGCAATGGACGAGCTGTATATTCCGGAAGAAGAACGTTTTTTATTTCGAAAAGAAGTTGATTCTCGCAAATTAATATACGATTACTATTGGGTAGATTACAAACAGGCTGCAAACAGAAAAAACAGTTTCGATTTTGCCACTCAAAAATATAATGGTTCTATAATAAACCAAGATGGCGAATTAGTTCCCATTGTAAACAGAAGCACTTTTTTAATGCATGAGTCGGTTCCTATTTATCCAGATACTTTGTGTTGGATAAGAGATTTCGAATACACTTACAACGAACCATTCACTCTAAAATATTTCTCTCACTCAGGGTTCGATGACTATCCAGTGGTTGGAATTACATGGGAACAAGCAAATGCATTTTGTAACTGGCGAACCGGATTAAAGGCGGCAATCGAAAATAGATTAAAAGAAACATCTGCACACGACTTTAGACTCCCCACAGAATCGGAATGGGAAATGGCTGCTAGAGGCGGTTTAGAAAGCTCATTATTCCCGTGGGGAAGTTACTATACACGTAATGCTGAAGGTTGTTTTGTCGCTAATTTTAAACCACGACGCGGAAATTATGTGGCTGACAGTCCGACGACTGCAATGACAATGCAAGTTGGTGAATTTGACCCAAATCCGTTTGGATTATACGATATGGCCGGTAATGTGGCCGAATGGACAAGTACAGCCTTTTTCGAGTCGGGGTACGATGTAATTGGTGATTTAAATCCTGAATTACAATACAATGCAAAAACAGATGATCCTCCAGTTATGAAACGAAAAGTGGTTCGCGGTGGTTCATGGAAAGATATGGCATTCTTTCTACGTTCTTCAACCAGAAGTTTTGAATATCAAGATACAACAAAATCGTACATCGGTTTTAGATGCGTTCGAACTTCGTTCCGAAATGATCTCCAAAACTATTAACCTGAGTAAAAGGTTGTCTTACTCAGATTAATAATCATGGTTCAATTAAAGTAATTTCTACTTTTTCATTAAAGGCAAATCACCTAAAATTCGTGATCTTATTGTTGCCTCAAAAAAACTTTCAATCATAAGAAACTGTGCAGCTGCTTTCGAGCCCGATGCTTTTTTAATTTTATTATAATACTTTTTAGAAAGCTTTGCAACTGCTGCTCTGTTAGCCAGAGATTCCTTCATGAGAATATCCATTCTATCATCGCTGTAGTTTACGTAATTTCCCGCGTATTCCAATAAAAGCTCATAACGCTTCTCTCCATATTCTTGTCGAGCCTTTTCAAATTCATCGTAAAGTATCCAAAACTCATCACCTTCATCCAACTCAATAAAAGTGGAAATCATGTCCTTTTTAGTCTCCCCAAATACCGATTGATAATATTTCAACTCTTTACTATCTAATTGAGAAAAACCAGAAATAGATAGAACTAATAAAACTGTAACAAACAATAATTTTTTCATTATTATAAAATTTAATTCAATATAAATACAATTAATAATTTTCACTAATTTAAGATATTTGAAAGAGTTATTATCCATTTCTTTTCAAATTTATTACAAAAAAGAATTATGAATAAAGTATCAATATAAAAAATAGCGATAATATTTTCTACTTAATAGTCCCCGATTCAAGTAGAGTTTTTACCAAAATATCTGAATATGCTTTTGAAGCTGAATCAGAACCTGAAGGATCTACCAACTCTGATTGCCCAGACCAAACTACAGCTTCTTTAGGATCAGATTCTGATACGTCGTATAACCGCGATTCTAAAACATACGTTTTTTGCTCGCGATAGTAATCTGGTTCATACATATGTCCATAACCGGAATATATAAAACTCCTGTATCCATAACCATGCCCGTAACTCATTGGATAATATGATGTTGTGCTGTTTGCCCGAACGTCTTGTGTGTTAATATCAACCAGCGTAGTTACTAGCACACCATCGTAATTCCCTTTTTTAATCCGTGCCTCAATTTCATCTTCACTTAAATCTTCCATCTTTTCTACAGGAGTAAAAACAGACAAACTGCTGCTAGCATTAACTCCACCTTCAGCCAAATTTTCAACCACTGTATTCTCGAAAAGAGTGCGCGATTTTAAATTTTTTGTAATGGTTAACACTAAAATTTTGTCAAACTCTTTTCCCACAAAATTGTCTTTTGTCCATGTATATTTCATGGATGTTGCGCACGACCAAAGAAACGTCATGGCAATCAAACTAATTATAACTCGTATTTTCATAATAATAATTTTTTTATAAAGATTGCATTACTTAACAGTACCCGATTCTACTAGAGTTTTTACTAACGTTTTAGAGTATGTTTTAGCAGCCGATTCTGAAGATGATGGATCTGTTAAAGTTGATTGACCAGACCAAACAACATCCTCTTTATTTGCACTATTGGCAACATCAAACAATTGAGTTTCTAGAAGATAAGATGTTTCTTGGCGATAATATTCGGGCTCTTGCATGTGCACATAACCTGTACGTATATGTCGTCCATATCTGTATGATACAGGCTGCGAATACACTCCTCCTCCTTCAAGAACATCCCTCGTACTTGAGTCAACAAGCGATGTTACTAAAACACCATCGTAACCTCCGTTAAGAATTCTTGTCTCAATTTCATCTTCCGACAAACTTCCAGTCATTTCGGTGGGAGGAAAAACATTTAAGCTATTAGTGGCTGCAATACCTTCTTCAGCAAGATTTTCTACAATCCAATTTTCTCCATTAAGCCTACCCTGATGAGTTTGTGCTTCGACAATTACTAAAATTTTGTTATACTCCCTTCCCTGATAATTTTCTTTTGTCCATGTATATTTCATGGATGTTACGCACGACCAGAGAAATACCATTGCAATTAAACTAATTATTACTCTCGTTTTCATAATGTATTATTTTTGTTGAAAAATTAAAATCAAAAATTATTTCTATAAAGAACAAATGTACAGCCTTTTAGTTTTCTATTTCTTTAATATTTTTTTAAGCTTAAGCAGGTATAATAGAATTTATTTATCGAAATAGAAGGATAATTTGATGTGTAATTTATTAATATTTGGTGTAATTTTACACAAAACTACAATTAGTTAGGGTACAATGAAAAATTGGACTTTTAAAAAACAGACTAGAAAAGCAGCATTTGCAGGGCAATTTTACTCGGGCAGCCAATTTGAATTGAAAAACCAACTTACCAAGCTTTTTACAAATTCGAAGTCAATTTTTTATGATAATAGTAATTTGCAGGCTATAATTTCGCCACACGCCGGCTACGTTTTTAGTGGCCAAGTTGCAGCTTCTGCATTTAATCAAATTCCTGAAAACAAAACTTATAAGCGTATTTTCATTTTAGCTTCAAGTCACCAGTATTCTTTTGATGGTGCTGCTGTTTATTGCAATGGAAATTACGAAACACCACTCGGCGAAATAAAAGTTGACACTAAATTGTCAAAAAAATTAGTTGATGAATCTTCTATTTTTTATGACAAACCTGAAGTACACGAAAATGAACACAGTATAGAAGTTCAATTGCCTTTTTTACAACAAAAACTGGAAAGCGATTTTTTGTTAGTTCCAATAATTTTAGGAACTAACAGTGCGGAAAGTTGTAAAAATATTGCAGCCATTTTAAAACCCTGGTTTACACCCGAAAATTTGTTTGTATTTAGTACCGATTTTTCTCATTACCCAGATTATAAAACAGCAGTTAATATTGATAAAAAAACAGCAGATGCCATTTGCAATAATCAACCCGAAAAACTTCAAACTGTTTTAATTGAAAATAAAAGTAGTAAAATAGAGAATCTTGCCACGTCTCTTTGTGGATGGACATCCGTGTTAACTTTATTGTATTTAACTGATAAAGAAGACTTTCAGTTTTCAAAAATTGATTATCAAAATTCGGGAGATTCAAAATGTTATGGAGACAAAAACCGTGTAGTTGGTTACTGGGCAATTTCAATTTACAATAATGATAATCGCTTACAAATCTCTAAAATAGAAAAAGATGAAATTCTGGATAAAGCCCAACAATCAATTAAAACATACCTTAAAACAGGAGAAAAAGGTAAGTTGATTAAATCTGCTTTAACAGGAATATTAGACGAAAATATGGGAGCTTTTGTAACTATTTATATTGAAGGTGAATTACGAGGGTGTATTGGTGGTTTTGCACAAGAAAAAACCTTAAACGAAATGGTTCAGAATATGGCTGTTTCGGCTGCTCGCGACACGAGATTTAAAAATGTAAAACTGAATGAATTAGATAAAATGAAGTTAGAGATATCTGTTCTTTCACCTTTAAAGAAAATAAAATCTGCTAACGAAATAGAACTTGGCAAACATGGAATTTTTATTCAACAAGAGTTAAACTCTGGAACATATTTACCGCAGGTAATTGAAAAGACTGATTGGAATGTAGAACAATTTTTAGGACACTGTGCCCGCGACAAGGCTGGAATTGGCTGGGATGGATGGAAAACAGCAGACATTTTTACTTACGAGGCAGTGGTTTTTAAAAAGTAAAATGAGGTAATGAATTGACTAAACCTCATTTCAGCTGCAACATTTCCCTATTAAATTATTGAAATACCTCCTTTAAAACACTCATCGATTTTATTTCACCCAAATTATCGAAATGTAATTGATAATAATCTACTAAAGCTTTTAATAAACTGTCGCGCATTGATCTTGAGATATTAAAATCTTTCAATTCGTGTAATTTTAAAGTTGAAAGTGTAATAAAATATTCGGTAACTTCTTTATTGACAAAAAATGGATGCGAGGGTTGAAAATTTACCACCTCCCCTTTTTTCAAATCAAACCATCCTTCGAAACCGATTTTATTTGTATTGGGTAAAAACCCTAAATATTCGGTTAAACGATACAGAAAGAACAGATAAAAATTTAGCTTGCCTTTTTCCATTAAATCAAAATAAAGCAACGCACTTTTTATAAAGTCGAACATCTCAGGAAAACTTTCCTGCTCGTTTATAGTTTTGTATAAAACCTCAGCTAAAAAAATAACCTGAGTTGATTTAGTAATATCGAATGCAATATTCTGATAAGGTTGGTTACTTTTTATCTCTTTTATTCTATGTAAATCGCGCGTCTGCTTTTGGTATGCAACCAAATCTACTAAAAAAAGGGGCTGTAATAAACTTGCTTTATTCTTTGATTTTTTACTTCGTGCTGCATTAATTAAATAATTTTGCCTGCCAAAGTCTCTAGTATAAATAGTAGTTATTACACTACTCTCGCCATATTTTATAAAATGTAAAACTATTCCTTCTGTTGTAGCAAGCATTTTTTCTAAAAATTTAAAATTGAACTAAGATTCAAAAAAACAACTTTAATTTTAAATATACCATTTTATGTGCTTTATACTTATCTTAAATATACGAGTTATACATTTATCAATCAAACTTTTCGCACGCTGCAAAATCTGTATGAAATTTATATACATTTACTTACAGTTTGTATAAAGGGTGTATGTTTTTAAAATAATATATCTATATTTGTCACCATATACATTCAAAATGAAAGCAAGTTTCAGCAATTCATATTTTTACTTCTATTTTTATTTTGGCTCGAAAATCGAGATCAATAGGTAGAGTGTTGCTAAACAACTAAAAATATTTTACTGAAAGGTCTCGAAAAATTCGAGACCTTTTTTTATAGAATAATAAGATGAGAACAACAATTATCGGGTTAGGTTTAATAGGTGGTTCAATGGCAAAAGATTTAAGGAAATCGAAATTTGCAACTGAATTAATTGGAGTTGATGTAAACGAAGTTCATGCTAAAAAAGCTGTTGAAATTGGTTTGGTTGACAGAATTGAATCGTTGAATAAAGGAATAAAAAATACGGACATTATAATTCTTGCAATTCCTGTAGATAAAGAGTTGCAGATTCTATCTGAAATTTTAGATGGAATTTCGGAAAATACAACTGTAATCGACTTAGGTTCAACTAAAAAGATAATAGTTGACTCGGTAAAAGATCACCCAAAACGAAGAAATTTTATTCCTGCACACCCGATGTCGGGCACCGAAAATTCTGGACCAAATGCTGCAATAGAAAATTTGTTTAAAGGTAAAATCGCCATTTTATGCGACCAGCAAGATTCAGGTCCTCAGCATGTTGCATTAGTTGAAAAAATGTTTCAAACTCTTGGAATGGACATTGCTTACATGACTGCCGATGAACAAGACCACAGTACTGCTTTTGTTTCGCATTTGCCACATGCCGCTGCTTACTCACTTGCTAATGCAGTTCAATCTAAAGAAGACCGAAATATTATCTTCGATTTGGCAAGTGGAGGTTTTCGTTCAACTGTACGATTAGCAAAAAGCTCAGGTGCAATGTGGCATCCTATTTTTCAGCAAAACCGTAAATATGTAGTCGAATCGATGGATGTATATATTAAACATTTACAAGAATTTCGTGATTGCATGAAAAACGAAGACGATGATAAATTATGGGATTTAATTTCTAATGCAAATAAAATCAGAGGAATTTTAGAGGGTGAAAAAACATACTTAATAAAAAATGAAGAAAAATTAGTTAAACTTTATACCAAATAAAAACTGTAAGAATATTAATAAAAAAAATATGACAATAAAATTAGATATTAATCCGATAAAAGCCTGGTTACCAAACATAAACAACCCACTTTTAATTTCAGGCCCATGTAGTTTAGAGACAGAAGAGCAAGTATTAGCAACTGCCAAATTATTGGCTAAAGATGACCGTGTGCACATTTATAGAGGTGGTGTTTGGAAACCACGAACTCGCCCCGGCTCTTTCGAAGGAGTTGGCTCCATAGGATTAAAATGGTTACAGATGGTTAAACAGGAAACCGGATTACCAGTTGGAACCGAAGTTGCAAATGCACAACACACCGAAGAAGCGTTAAAAGCAGGGTTAGATGTTCTTTGGATTGGTGCCCGTTCTACTGCAAGTCCATTTGTTGTTCAAGAAATTGCCGATGTACTAAAAGGAACGGATGCTGTTGTCATGATCAAAAATCCTGTTAATCCGGATGCTCAATTATGGATGGGTGCAGTTGAAAGAATTCACCAGGCAGGAATTAAAAATATTGTAGCTATTCATCGTGGATTCACTCCTTTTAGAGAAACAAAATACAGAAACTATCCAAACTGGAAAACGTTTATTGAATTAAAACGTATGCTTCCAAATCTTCCTGTAATTTGCGATCCCAGTCATATTGCCGGTAAACGCGAATACCTTTTAGAAATTTCGCAAAAAGCTTTCGATATGGGAATGGATGGATTAATGTTAGAATCTCACCTCGACCCATCTGTTGCTCTTAGCGATGCCGCGCAACAATTAACACCTGCCAACCTTGCAAAATTACTCGACAAACTGATTATTAGACATCAGACGGCAAATAACCCCGACTTCGAAAATCAACTAGATCTTTTGCGTAATAGAATTGATTCTATAGATTCGGAGTTACTGGAAATGTTATCGTCTAGAGTTGAAATTGTAAAGCAGATTGGTAAATACAAAAAAGATAATAATGTTACTGCACTTCAGATAAACCGTTGGACTGAGTTAATGGAAAACCGTGTTAATCTTGGAAAAGATATGGATTTAAACGAAACATTTGTTAAAATACTATTTCAATTAATTCATGAAGATTCTGTAAGAATGCAAACCGAAATTATGGATAAATAACATTTCTATTTATCAGATGAAATTTCTGTTATCATTTTTTTAATTGCTTTTTCCATTGCACTATTTACCAACTTGTAGTCAGGAATTTCTTTACCAATGAATAAAAAGAAAACCGCTACTTGTTTGTCATCTAAAATATCGTAAAGCTGAAACTTCTTTAATCTGTATGCTTCACGCATTTTACGTTTAATTTTATTGCGATGAACGGCAAGTTTAAAATTCCTTTTACCCACAGAAAAAGCTACTTGAACAGGATATTTTGAAGATAAAGGAGTTTCGAAAAATACAACTTTCAGAGGAAAAGCCAAAAACGAGTCTCCTTCAGAAAAAAGTTTATCAATTACTTTTTTACTAGTTAATCGTTCCTCTTTTTTAAAGGTAAATCTCCTTTTAGAATCAATACTATTTTCTGAATAATTTGCCATTTTAAACTAAAAAAGGCCATCAGTCAGTTGACGGACAGCCTTTCAAAATTATATAATATTGTCTTAATTTTTGCTACTCTTTTTTATGTATTGCTCCAGCGCCATTGTCATCGAAGGTGCTTGTGCAGTTGGTGCCTGAATGTCTAATCGAAGCCCTGCGTCGATAACAGCTTTTGCAGTTGCAGGTCCGAAACTAGCAATTCGTGTATTTTCTTGCACAAAATCGGGAAAATTTTGAAAAAGTGATTTTATACCAGATGGACTAAAAAAGACCAATACATCATATTTAATTTCACTTAAATCTGACAAATCGCTACTAACTGTTCGGTACAAAATAGCTTTAGAATACTTGTATCCCTCTTTTTCCAATACATTAGGAATGTCTTGTTTATGAATGTCTGAAAGTGGTAATAGGAAATTTTCATCTTTGTGCTTCTTCATCACAACAGCAAGATCAGCAAACCTACCATTTGCATAAAATATTTTACGCTTCCGGTACACAATGTATTTTTGTAAATAAAATGCAGTTGCTTCTGAAATACAGAAATATTTCATAGAATCGGGAACTGTTAAGCGCATCTCTTCACAAATTCTAAAAAAATGGTCTATTGCTGTACGACTAGTAAAAATTACCGCCGAATGCTCCATTATCTGAATTCGAGTTTGACGAAATTCTTTTGCTGTAATTCCTTCAATTTGAATAAAAGGTCTAAAATCTATTTTAAGATTACTTTTATCGGCCAAATCAAAATATGGTGATTTTGCTGTACTTGGCTCTGGCTGTGAAACTAAAATACTCTTTACCTTCAAAATAATTTGTTTTTAATGAAACTAATCTCCCCCTATAAAACAACTACATTATAAATTAAAAACAAGGGTAAAAATTCAAGTGTACAAAGGTATAAAAAGAGATAAAATATAGAAAACTGTTTCCGTAATAATATTAAAATACCTCTTTGAAGCAAGAAAACATAAAAAACACTCACTATCAAAATTCCCGTAACTACCATAAACACAGGGCTTTTGTAAGGGTAATAATTTATTAACACTACAACCGGAAAGAGTATAATTCCTAGTGTTCTGCTAAAATTATCCATATTAAAAAGATATTCGCTTGTTTCAACGGCGTTTTCAAACACCAAACCAACAAAATAATAAGCAATTTTTTTCAAAATAAAATAGCCTAAAACAACACCTAAACTAACTGGATAAATAGGTAAATTATCAATAATCAATTCTGGTTGAAAGAAATTAATTATTTGATACAAAAAAAGAGAAAAAGTAATATAAAAGATAATATCCAGCCGAAATGCTGCATGAGAAATTGAATAGTTTTTTTCGCCAAACATTCTAAATGAAGTTGAGTAACTAATAAGCGATTGTAGCAAATAACCAATATATTTTGAATAGGTAATTCTAACAGATGCAAATAATATTAGTACCAATACAATTATAATTGTTATCCAATCGGTATTAAAAATATTTTTCTCTCTAATTGGTAACCCCAAACTTACCTTTTCTTCTTTTACCGAGGATACAAGTTTTACATTGTCTTTTTTTTGAATATAACGCGAACCGTCTATTAATAATTTATTCTCGCGCAACAATCGCCAATACCTAATTTGCTCAAATGTTGGTGGAGGTGGCAGTGTATCTATTTCATTCTCAACAGAGTTATTTGTAATAGTAGTATCAGCTGAGGCAGTATTCTGTTGCATCACAAAATTATTAACAAGTGAAATTTCTGATAATATGTTTAATGTACCTTTTGCCTCAGCCATTTTCGAAAAACTTCTGTTTATTTTCTTCGGTGTGCAAAGATACCAATTGAATGTGGAATTTTTATTTTTATTTTTGATTTGTATTTTTGACTTTAATTTAAATATTTTATGATTTATTTGGCACCAATTCAAGGGTTTACTGATTTTGTTTACCGAAAAGCATATTCGCTGCTTTTTCCAGAGGTTGATAAATATTTTATTCCATACATTTCTGTAAAGAATAATCAGATTTTAAAAAAATACGGAAATGAAATTCTTTTGCAAAACAATCCGCAAAAATATGTGATTCCGCAAGTTTTAGCAAAAGATGAAAATGAATTAGTATTCCTGTCGGAACTATTAAAAGATGCCGGATACAACGAAATTAACTTGAATTTAGGTTGCCCGTACCCAATGGTAACAAACCGAAGAAAAGGTGCAGGACTTTTACCATATCCCGAAAAATTGAAAATAATGCTTTCTGGTTTTTTTGAAAAATCAACATTAAAACTTTCAATAAAATTAAGGGCAGGACTAAATTTGCCAGAAGAAATTGAACCAATTATTACTGTACTAAACAGCTTTCCTT
>DAOVTY010000079.1 GCA_030632865.1 Bacteroidota bacterium | reverse complement strand
TCTTTAATTTGGCGTACTCGTTCGCGGGTTAACCCAAATCGTTCACCGATTTCTTCCAGAGTCATTTCCTGGCATCCTATACCAAAAAATAATCTGATAATGTCACTTTCTCTCTCTGTCAATGTAGCTAAAGCCCGGAAAATTTCTTTGGCAAGTGATTCCATGATAAGGGCACGGTCGGCATTTGGCGAGTCGTTGTTAACTAAAACATCCAAAAGACTATTGTCTTCGCCATCCACAAATGGGGCGTCAACAGAAACATGTCTTCCGGAAACTCGTAATGTGTCTGCAACCTTATCTGCAGGAAGTTCGAGAGATTCTGCTAATTCTTCTGGCGATGGCTTGCGTTCGTGTTCTTGCTCAAATTTCGAGAACGCTTTGTTAATTTTGTTCAACGAACCTACCTGGTTCAATGGCAAACGAACGATACGCGATTGCTCTGCAAGTGCCTGAAGAATTGATTGGCGAATCCACCAAACGGCATAAGAAATAAACTTAAAACCGCGAGTTTCATCAAATTTTTCAGCAGCTTTAATTAAACCAAGGTTTCCTTCGTTTATTAGATCTGGTAAGCTCAGTCCCTGATTTTGGTACTGTTTTGCCACCGATACAACAAAACGCAAATTTGCTCTGGTTAATTTCTCCAAAGCAACTTGGTCGCCTTTTTTAATTCGCTGTGCTAATTCAACTTCTTCCTCAACAGTAATTAGTTCTTCTTTACCAATTTCCTGTAAATACTTGTCTAAAGAGGCACTTTCACGGTTAGTGATTGACTTTGTGATCTTTAGCTGTCTCATATAATTTTCTTAAAAAGTGTGCAAATATAATGCTTATTAAATAACATTCATATAGAATTTTTTAAAAATAACTGTAATTAATATACAGTTAAAGTGGGCTTTGTTTATTTAATCATTTCCAAACACATAATATGCTAATTCTCCATTAGGATAAACGCCCTCAATTAAAATTCCTCCTGATGCATTTTCTACTTCTCTCTTAAAATCAGCTACTTCGTAAATAGGATTTTTATTCACATTAGTAATAATATAACCTTTTTTTAACCCGGCTTCTTTTAATTTTCCTTTTACAATGTTTGTAATCTTTATTCCACTTTCAATTTCTAAACTTTGTTTTTCCGAGTTTCCGATTTGAACAAACTCTGCACCTAAAACTACTGTATTATCTTTTACAATTTCTGTGTCGCCATGTTTGTTACGCAATGTAACAGTAAATTGTTTCTTTTCTTGGTCTCTAATTAAAATAATTTTTATATTATCTCCCGGACGATATTGACTTATTTTTTCCTGAAGCTCAGCAGAAGTTTTTACTTTATCTCCACCAACATTAATTATAACATCGTCAATTTTAATTCCTGCTTCATGCGCGGCACCATTTTCTGGAACTCCTATAATGTGAACGCCCTCTACATTTTCGAGCTTCAGTTCTTTTGCAATTTCTGCATTTACGTCGCTGATATTTACTCCTATTAATGCGCGCTGAACTTCTCCAAATTCCATTAAATCGGCAACAATTTTTTTAACAATTGTTACAGGAACGGCAAATGAATACCCTGTGTAAGATCCAGTTCTGGAGGCAATTGCAGTATTTATCCCCACTAATTGTCCCTTTTGGTTAACTAATGCTCCACCGCTATTTCCGGGGTTTACTGCTGCATCAGTCTGAATAAACGACTCAATTGCTAATTGGTCTTGATTAATACGCAAATTTCTTCCCATTGCACTAATAATTCCAGCAGTTACAGTAGAAGTTAAATTAAAAGGATTACCCACTGCCAACACCCATTCTCCAATTTGCAGATCGTCAGAATTACCAACCGTAATAAAAGAGAGATTTTTAGCTTCAATTTTTAAAACTGCAATGTCAGTAGAAGGATCTGCTCCAATTAAATGAGCTTCAAATTCACGATTATCATTTAAAATTACTTTAATATTTTGTGCTCCATCAATTACATGGTTATTTGTAACAATAAATCCATCTTCAGATAAAATAACACCCGATCCAAATCCTCTAGCAATTTGTGGTTGCTGCTGACGACGCATTCCAAATAATTCGTCAAAAAATGGATTGCCGCTCGACCAGCCGCCTCCCCGAACCGATTGCGTTGCAATATGAACAACAGTATGAATTGATTTTTCGGCTGCATAAGTTAAATCTGTCAGTGCATTTTCTCCATCATTAGAAATGGCAGCATATTTTAACGACTGTTCTTCTTTTATTGTAATTACATTGGGTTTATCGAAATATGTACTATACGTCCAAACTGCAATAAATGCTCCGGCAATAACTAAAAGTAGTGTGAGTGTATATCGTCCAAACTTTTTCATAGCGTAAAATTAATAGTTCTTATAAATTGTAAAGGTAGAACGCAAATATACTACCACTGTTTCCTCAAAGTGGATAAGTATCTCTCTTTTTGCATATTTTAACCTTTTAACACTATTTGTATTAAAAAGTTAAAATAAATATGACAAATTTTTTAAATAAACAGAAAGACTGACATATTGAAAATTGACGCTCACAATTTTGTCATGCAGTTTAATTTGAATAAGAGATTAGTTCTATAGAATAAAATTTATAGTATTTGTAGAGTTAGATATTTAAAATGATTTATAAATTTGGGTTTCATGATTCGGTATAATATTAAAAAATTTGTTGAGTGAGTTTCAAAAATTAAAGTAGTTTTACTAAAAACCCTGAAATAAATTATATTGATATGGTTGAGATGTTTAAAACTGGAAAAGAGCCACGCTCGCATCAAAATATTGTAGATTGCGTTTTGGTGTACGAGGAATAGAAAAATCTGCTGAAACAGAAAATTGGATAGATGTTGAATATTTAAAACTTAAGTAAGTTATGAAAAGGATCTTTAGTGTTGCAATGCTTTTTATTTTATTATTTTCAATGATTAAAGTAGATGCACAAAAAACAATTGAAGGTATAAATTATGCCACCGGGAAACCAATTAAGGTTACTATTAAAGATGGCAAAATTTCGAAAATAGAAGGTATTAAAAAGTTATCTAATGAGAATAATGATGTTTTTATATCTCAGGGTTTTATTGATAATCAGGTAAATGGTTTTGCAGGTGTAACTTTTTCTTTTGGAGGAAGTGATTTAACGCAAGAAGGAGTTGAAAAAGCAACCAGCGAATTATGGAAAAAAGGAGTAACTACATATTTGCCCACGTTAACCACAAATAGTAAAGAATTGCTGATTAATAATTTTGCAGTTTTATCTGAATCGATTGATAATGAAAAACTATTGGGGTCTATTCCTGGATTTCATTTAGAGGGACCATACATAAACCCCGAAGATGGTTTTAGAGGTGCTCATCCAAAACGATTTGTACGTTTGCCAGATTGGAACGAATTTATGGAATTTTATAAAGCTTCCGGAGAAAATATTTTACAAGTATCTGTTGCTCCTGAAATGGAGGGGTGTCAGGATTTTATAAAAAAATGTACTGAGAAAGGAATTGTAGTTTCACTTGCACATCATAACGCAAATACCGAACAGGTTAATTTAGCTGTGGCAAATGGTGCAAAAACTTCAACGCATCTCGGAAATGGGTGTGCGAATATGATTAACCGTCACAGAAACCCACTTTGGCCACAGTTGGCAAACGATGATTTAACAATTACTATTATATGCGATGGGTTTCATTTATTGCCCGAAGAAATTCAAGTATTTTATAAAGTTAAAGGAGTAGATAAAACAATAATAACATCAGACGTAACAAGTTATGCAGCACTAGAACCGGGCGAATATAAAACTCAAACAGGTGAAACTATTGAGCTTACAAAAGAGGGAATGTTGCGATATCCTGCTCAAAATGTTTTATATGGCTCTGCATCGGCAATTACAAAAGGCGTTGGTCATGTTATGAAAGTTACAGGTTGCTCGCTTGCAGATGCAGTGCAAATGGCAAGTACAAACGCGGCAAAATTATATGGATTATCAGATCGTGGTACAATGGAAACTGGTAAACGAGCTGATCTTATTCTATTTACGCTCGATGATTTTAAGGTGAATATTAAAAAAACCTTTGTAAAAGGTGAGTTAGTTTTTAGTGCCGAGTAAATATTTGTGCTCCATTACTCGGTAGTTTTGTAACTGGGTAGTTATTCCTTTTAACTTTTCTTTAAATCAACCAACGAAAAATTCTTTACATAGGTAAACACCACAAAATGCATTATTTTTGACTTGTAATTATAACCGAATAAAAAAATCAAAATGAATATTAGTGCATTAGAAAAAGAGAGGTTGAAATACCAACCAAAACTTCCTGTCTCTTTGAAAGGGATTGGCAAATTGGTTGAAGGATCGAAAACAGAATCTGTTGCTGACCAAAAAGAGATTAAAGAGCTGTTTCCAAATACTTATGGAATGCCTATCATATCTTTTGAAGTAGGTGATGAAGCTATTGAAAGAGCTCCAATTAACGTTGGTGTTATTTTGTCGGGTGGACAAGCACCAGGCGGACATAACGTTATTTCCGGTATTTTCGACGGAATAAAAAATGTTAATCAAAAAAGTAAATTGTTTGGTTTTCTTGGTGGACCGGGAGGATTGGTTGATCATAAATATATTGAATTAACTGCAGATATTGTTGATAGCTACAGAAATACAGGTGGTTTTGATATTATCGGTTCGGGGCGAACAAAATTGGAAGAAGAGTGGCAATTCGACAAAGGATTAGAGATTGCCAAAGATTTAGATTTAAACTCGCTTGTTATTATTGGAGGAGACGATTCTAATACAACTGCTTGTATCTTAGCAGAATATTATGAAGCAAAAAATTCTGGTGTTCAGGTTATTGGCTGCCCAAAAACTATTGATGGCGATTTGAAAAATGAAATGATTGAAGCTTCGTTTGGTTTCGATACTGCCACAAAAGTATATTCAGAATTAATCGGAAATATTCAACGCGATTCAAATTCAGCAAAAAAATATTGGCATTTTATTAAATTAATGGGGCGTTCTGCATCTCATATTGGTCTAGAGTGTGCCTTAAAAACACAGCCAAATATCACTTTAATTTCTGAAGAAGTTGAGAAAAAGCAACAAACTTTGGATGAAGTTGTGAGTTATATGGCAGGCATTATTTCTAAACGAGCCGAAAATGGCGACAATTTTGGTGTAGCTTTAATTCCCGAGGGATTGATAGAATTTATTCCTGAAATGAAGATTCTGATAACCGAATTAAATGACCTTTTAGCTGATGGAACAAAAACTGAAAGAGATTTTAAACATCTGAAAAAAAGTCACAGAATTGCTTGGGTGGCAGAAAAAATTACCGACGAGTCGTCAAAAGTTTTATTGTCGTTACCATCAGGAATTGCAAGTCAGTTAATGCTCGATCGCGACCCACACGGAAATGTTCAGGTTTCGTTAATCGAAACAGAAAAATTGTTGGGAGAAATGGTGAAAACGAAGTTGAGTGAAATGAAAAAAAGTGGCGAATACTCCGGTGCTTTTGGAACTCAGTATCACTTTTTTGGATATGAAGGTCGTTGTGCAGCTCCTTCAAATTTCGATGCCGACTATTGCTACTCATTGGGATTTACGGCATCAGTTTTAGTTGCCGAAGGAAAAACCGGTTACATGTCATCGGTTCGAAATTTAACATTACCAGCCGATGAGTGGATTGCTGGAGGAGTACCAGTTACAATGATGATGAATATGGAAAAACGTCATGGTCACATGAAACCGGTTATTCAAAAAGCATTGGTTGAATTGGATGGAGCACCGTATAAATACTTTAAATCGAAACGTGGAGAGTGGGCGTTTAATACCTGTTTTATTTATCCCGGTCCTATTCAATATTTTGGCCCAACTGAAGTTTGTGATCCTACAACAGAAACATTAAAATTAGAACAAGCATAGTTCCAAAAAACATATTTATACAAGAGCCTTTCTGTTTCTGCAGAAGGGCTTTTTTATGATTTTAAACTTGATTTGTTGCAGTCGTGATTATTCAATAAAGAATAAATAATTATCGCAAAACAATAAAAAATATTTGTTTAATAATAAATAGTGTGTATGTTTGTATAGAATTTTAAAAACAAAGGCCATGCAAAAAACACCATTGAGTATCCGAGTTATTTATATAATCACTTCTATTGTTTACTATTTATCTGCAGTAGTCTGTTTATTTGCTGTTATTTTTAGTTTAACTGTTGTTACTGGGTTATTCGACTTAAAAGAGATACAATTTTCTGTTGAAATGCCTGTTGAAGTAAATTTTAACGAGGTAGGTAATGCATATATTAATGGGCAAGAGTTGGAGATTGAAATTGTAGAAGCTCGTGGTAAAGTTAATTTTATCGATGCTCCTTTGTTTATTATAAAAAGATTAGTTTCACCATTATTGGTACTTGCTCCCTTCCTTTTTTGGTTGGTGTTTCTATTTCATCGTTTTATTAGAAATGTAAGCGAAGGACGAATTTTTGAAAAAATAAATTTTGAGTTACTACGCAAATTAGGGTGGAGTTTGTTTGGCTTTTGGTTTTTCTTGGTGGTTTATATGCAAATCTTTAAATATACTATTGTTCAGAGTTTTACTTTTGAACTGGTAGAAATTGTAGATACGAGTCGTTGGTTTACGGGAGTTCTTATTGGTGCCTTATTTACGCTGGTTTTATCACACATATTTTTGAAAGGAATGCAATTAGAAGAGGAAAACGAATTAACTATTTAGCAATGGCAATAATTGTAAATTTGGATGTAATGATGGCGAGACGAAAAATGAGTTTAACTGTGCTGTCGCAAAGAGTAGGAATTACAATGGCAAATCTATCGATACTTAAAAAGGGAAAAGCAAAAGCTATTCGATTTTCTACTATGGAAGCCATTTGCGAAATTCTGGATTGTCAGCCAGGAGATATTCTGGAATTTGCACATGACGATTAAGCCCCTTATTTTTTAAAATGCGAAATGTAATGTAACGGGAAGCATAATATTATGAATGTAGGTGCCGCTATAAACTTCTAAAATTCCAAGCTCCACCATAGTTGATAACGATATTTTATCTGTTAAATAAAATCCTAATCCTGTTGTTGCACGTATATCGAAATTATTGGGCTTTTGACTTCCAGAATTTGAAAGAAGCAAAGCTGGAGTTATTCCTAAACTGAAAAATAATTTGTTTGATAGATAAATATTGTACGAAAGAGCAATGTCTAAATAAGAGAATTCCCTTTCTAAAGTTGTTAAAATAAAACTATCGCTGCCAAAAAACTGATTGCTATTCAATTCTACCTCTTTTCTAATTTTGGTAGTTGTGTAATTTAATTCAACAATTCCAAAACCAAATCCATGGTCGTATTTTACGAATCCACCAAATCTGTAATTAAAAGTTAAGTCAGCGTAATTCGCTTTTCCTTTAACAATATTTCCGCCGTCAATAATATTTGCGATATCTGTATTCAGTTCAATTTCTGGTAGGGTAGCCGAATTTAATAGCAAACTTCCATCAATTCCGTACGAAAAGTCAGAACCTTTTTGTGCTGCAGAATATAATGCAGTGAGTACTAACAAACAGAAAATAATTGTCTTCATCCAATTAATTAAAACAATACACTAACCTAAAAACTTCGAAAATGTTTACAATAAACCAAAATTATTGATTGATTTTTTTTAACAACCAAGCCATATTTTTAGCTAAATCATGCATTGTTTGCATTCCCTCCTCATCGTTTAAAACCTCGCCGGGGTTTCGCCCAATTGCAAAGTTCCAATAGCTCGAACCCGGAACAACCATTTGGTTAATGAGAAAAAAGTTGTTCAATGTTTCGAAAGTAGGAAGTGCACCACCTCGTCTTACAGCAACAATTCCGGCACCGACTTTACGTTTCAACAAATGTCCGTTTGCACGAACTACATAACCGGCAACATCAATAAGTGCCTTTACTTCAGTAGTTACATCTGCAAAATATACTGGCGAGCCAATAATAATCCCGTCGGCTTCAATCATTTTATCGATACAATAATTTAGATGGTCATTTTTAATGTGACACTTTCCATTCTGAATCTCTTTGCATTTTCCGCAAGCCGTGCAACCATGTACTAGTTTGTTTCCCAACTGAATCATTTCTGTTTCAATCCCCTCTTTTTCAAGGATAGAAAAAACAGTGTCGATCAGAATTTTTGTGTTGCCTTTTCTCCTTGGACTACCGTTAAATGCTACTACTTTCATTTGAAAAAATTATGAAATTATTAAACTATAAAGTTGATTAAAAAAATGTTGTTTTTCTTTTCCTTCCCTTTTTCGGAAAGATTTAGGAGGGTCTTTTCTATTGCCCAAAAACAAATGAAATAATATTAGCACCCATTTTTAATGCTTTTTCGCTAAGTTCGGCAGAGTCGTTATGAACCTCGGGATCTTCCCATCCATCTCCTAAATCCGATTCAAAAGTGTATAAGCAAACCATCCGCTCCTCAATAAAAAGTCCGAACGCTTGCGCTGGTTTTTTGTCGTGTTCGTGTATTTTAGGAAGTCCTTCTTTTAAATCATATTTCTGATGAAAAATTGGGTGGGAGGGAGGCAGTTCAATAAACTTTTTACTGGGGAAAACTTTTTTCATTTCGCGGCGGAAATATTCATCTAACCCAAAATTATCGTCAACATGTATAAACCCACCGGCTTCTAGATAAACCCTTAAATTCATGGCTTCACTCTCAGAAAGAATAATATTCCCATGCCCTGTTAAATGTGTAAATGGAAAATTAAATATCTCGGGACTCCCAATTTCAATTGTAGATGGTTCGGGGTAAATATTAGTTTTTAAATTCTGATTACAATATTTTATGAGATTTGGCAATGCAGTGGGATCGGAGTACCAGTCGCCACCACCATTATATTTTAGCAGTGCAATTTTTACTCCTTGGTTTTGAGCATTAATGGTATTTCCTATCAGAATAGTTATTAGAAAAAGTAGAATTTTCATGTTTTATTTTTTTCGAAAAATACAATTCATAATTGAATTAGAACATTATTCGTTCACTAAATTTACAATATGACATGCAACTATTCCTGCAGTTTCTGTGCGTAATCGAGATGAACCCAACGAAATTTCTTTAAACCCATTTTCTTTTGCTAGTACAACCTCTTCAGGACTAAAATCACCTTCCGGTCCAATAAGAATTAATATGTCTTCATTTTTTTGAATTGAGTATTTTAAATGAGGTTTTTCTCCTTCAATACAATGTGCTATAAATTTATTGTTATGGTTTGCACTTTCAATAAAAGTTTTAAAATCAATTAATGTGTTCAGTTTTGGAATATAAGCTTTTAGCGATTGTTTAGTAGCTGCAACAACTATTTTTTCCAGCCTTTCATGTTTAATCACTTTTCTTTCGGAGTGTTCTGAAATAATAGGTGTAATTTCGTCGATTCCAATTTCGGTACATTTCTCAAGAAACCATTCAAAGCGATCTATGTTTTTTGTGGGTGCAATTGCAATGTGCAGCTTAAAGTCTTTTTTTTCAAATTCTGCGATTGTGTTGGTGATTAAAAGTTTGCACTTTTTTGGATGCGCAACAGAAATCACAGCTTCATAAAAACCACCTTTCCCATCAATTAATTGTATTTCAGAATTAACCGTTAACCGTAAAACACGAATTGCGTGTTTCGATTCTGCTTCACTAAGAATTACTTCTGAACCGGAAATATTTGGAATATAAAATAGTTGCACTTTTATGAATAAGTTTTAAGTTTTCGAAGATAAAACATTTGAGATGTTTATTTGAACATTCTTGGTACTATTTGAAAAGCTATATTTCCCGAACGTGCTTCAACTTCGCTCCACGAGTTAACATCAAAATCAATTCCAACAGTTGAACAAGTTGGCATGTCGCCATTGAAATTCTTCGAAAGATTATTAACGAAATAGTAGAATCCCGGGTTGTGACCAAAAAAGAACGCAGTCTCGACGTCTTCAGGTAAATCATGAATTAGATCAAGAAATTCGGAAGTGGTTAATCCATCAAAAATATCTTGATTCTGCAAAATATTTTTATTGTTGAAACTAAGATTCTCTGCAAAAATGCGTGCTGTTTTAATTGCACGCTTTGCTGGGCTAGAAATCATTGCATCGGCTTTAATACCCTTTTTTTGTAACTCATTGCTAACCCTGTCTGCATCATTTTTCCCCCGATCTTTCAGGTCTCTATTAAAATCGTCATCGTAACCGTAAGGAACAGATTTTGCATGACGTACTATTACAACTCGTTTCATAATAAAAAATTAAATAATAATTATAGTGGTTTGTACACGTCAATTTCCACTTCTGCTATTTCAATAAGTTTCGGAACTGTGGTAGTAAAATGTATTGTGTTGTTATGAAAATTAACCGCTTCAGAGTCCTTCCATTTTTCTATTAAACAATAAGTCCATGATTTTTCGGTATGTTTTTGTAGTGCATATTCAATGCAACCTTCTTCGGCTAACGATAGTTTTATAAGCCCGTTTATAAGTGATAAGAATTTAGATTCTTCGTCTTTTTTTATTGAAAATTTTGCAATTATTGAAATCATTTTTTTATGTTTAATTTATTTATTTTTTTATTAATTTGCATTACGAAAGAACAAATTTAGTTTAATTTACAACTACTGAAAAATATATATTTTATGAGACGCATCGGTTTATTGTCGGATACACATGGTTTTATTAACGAAAGACTATTTTTATTTTTCGATAAAGTTGATGAAATTTGGCATGCCGGCGATATTGGGAATGTTGAAACTTCAGATAAATTGGCAACTTTTAAACCGTTTAAAGCGGTTTGCGGTAATATCGACGGACACGAATTACGCGCTGTTCATCCACTTCATCAACGGTTTAAATGTGAGGGTGTGGATATTTGGATGACTCATATTGGAGGATATCCTGGTAGATACGAAAGGTTTGTTAAGCCTGATATTTATACAAATTCGCCCGATATTTTTATTTCGGGGCACTCACATATTTTAAAGGTTATTTACGATAAAAAGCTCGATTTTTTGCACATAAATCCTGGAGCTGCAGGTAATACAGGTTTTCATAAAGCATGTACTGCATTACGTTTTTCTATTGATGGGGAAGATATTCGTGATATGGAAATTTGGGAAATTCCGCGTAACGAATTAATTTAAAAGCAGAAAAATGAAAATTAGAATTCATCATTTTTACAATATTATTTTGAAAAAAAGGTTTGAAATAGATTATTTAAAATCAAACATATCTTTCCAGAGTCTTTCAAATTCATTGTGGTACTGATCAACAATATCGAAATTAGAAGTAGCTAAT
>DAOVTY010000024.1 GCA_030632865.1 Bacteroidota bacterium | reverse complement strand
TGAACAAGCATTATTTTTTTGAGATTTTCGCCTTGACCAAGAATTATATCGGTAGTTTTTAATTTGTACCCGATATAAGAAATTCGGATTCTTGCTTTTCCTGTTTGTAAGTTTTCGATGAGAAATTCGCCTAACGAATTTGTATGAACACCTTTTCTTGTTCCATCAATTGTTACACTTGCTCCAATTAATGGATTCTTTTCCGAATCATAAATTTCACCTCTTAAATAAACAGGTTGTAACTTTTTAGAAACCTGCTCAGTATTACGATATTTCCGTTTTACTTTATCACCTTTTTTAGATTGACTAAAACCGGGATTAACTATAAAAAGAACTATTAAGATAGCAAATATCTGCTTCATGGCTTTTAGATTTAAAAATTGAATCCGCGAAATAACGAAAATGATTGATAATTTAGTGTGTGTTTGGTTACATCGTATTCTGAAAATAGAATATTAAGATTAAAATAATACGAATTACTCTTTTATGGAAAAGACTGGCATTTTCAACCAAACAGAAAACTCATCTAAACTACTTTGAGCAGACTCTTCAGTTTTGCATTTTTTTATTGCCAAAGCCGGTTTTTTCGCTTTATTCACTAAGTGAATTTGAAATTCCTTTTTGGTTGAGGAGTTGATTCGATTTGAACGGCTATAAATTGTATTAACTTTTTTCATGGGAACAAGAGTTACGCCCAAATAGTTGTTAATTGATTTCCATTTTCCAGCTTTTAGTAATCCGAAATATTTATTGTATGATTTTATTAAATGCTTTTTAGTATCTATTTCAACACCCGAATAGGAAAGTAGTAAAAAACTTGCAATAGTTAACGAAATGGAACTCTGTATCCATCCTTTATTTATTAATGCTACTATCCCTATAACCAGAAAAGTTATTCCCAAAAAAATGGATGGTCCGCTTAAAGTCTTGTTTATTTTATTGTCAATTTTCAATTTGTGGTTTTTGTAAAGATATTAACTTTTGATTTTTGAAAGGCATTTGTGGAACATAAATAATTGAGTGCAATTTAAGCCATAAAAAAAAGGGGCGAATAAACACCCCTTCTAAGAAGGCAATACCGAATTAAATAAACTAATTTTTATGATTAAATTTTCTGCCTTCAGTTTAGAAACGATTAATATTTTATTTTATTATATCTTATTTTTTTCAATCAAACCTAAAAATCACTAATTTTGGAAACAAATTATTTATCTTCGGATTAAAGGAATTAATAAAATATTATAATATGAGGTGGCAAATTATAGTTTCAATTTTTTCGGTTTTTATGCTTTTTTCGTGCAATTCAAAAATCGATTCAAAGAAATATTCTGAAATTCAAAAAAAAGGTAACGAAATTTCGAATATTGCACAAACAATTTTACTCTCTAATGTTGGGAAAGCTATTAAAAAAGGCGGGCCAGAATATGCTGTTGAGTTTTGTAATTTGCAAGCTTCTTCAATAACCGAAAACTTGGGGGTTGATAATAATTGTAAAATTTCCAGAGTTTCTGCTAAAAACCGAAATTCGGAGAATATGTTAAGTGGAGAAGTGGAAAAATCTCTTTGGGAAATCTTCGAGAATAGTAATGTAAATGATACAGTAATTCAACATAATAAAAAACTTATTTTCTACAAACCTATTATAATTGGAGCGCCTGCATGTTTAATGTGTCATGGAAATAGTGAGTCAGAAATTAGTTCTGCAACTTTTGAGAAAATTCAAAAATTGTATCCAAATGATTTAGCTACCGGTTATAAAATGAGTGATTTTCGTGGACTTTGGAAAATAGAATTTGAACTTTAAAATGCAAAATAATTGGTGGCAATTTTGTTAAAAAAAACTTTAAATTTATAAATACCCAAGTTCTATTAAAGTAACTATCTCTTCAAGTATCAGATCTTCCTCTTCGGGTGCGTATCCCGATTTTAGATTATTACTAAAAATACGTGCAATTCCTTGCCAAAATGCAGCACTAAAATCACCCCTGAAATCTTTAATTAAATTGTAAGGTGTTCTCTCTGTTTCCCTGTTTATCAGTTTTAAAAGAATTCGTCCATCAGATATAGACCACTTTTTTAAATCTTCTTTATGCTCAGCTAATAACTCTTTTTCAAGCTTTTTCATTAATTGGCGGCGGTCGCGTTTATCTTCTAGCACATTGTATTGCGACTCATATTTTACAAGAAGTGTTTGTGCTTTAACTGCTAGCGGATAAACTTTTTTTACTTTTAGAATATATCGTGTGTAGCGTCTTTGTTGTCGTTTATTTTTAAATTTCCTTGTGGGTATTATAACTACTTCGTCAATATTTTTATGAATAATAGTGTCATTATTTTCAGTTACAATACCCATCATTATATCAGATGTGTCAGGTTCCTGAGCCTTTAAATGCCATGTTGAGAAGCATAAAATCAATATGAAAAATACTCTTTTCAAATAGTTGAAATTTTGTACTACAAAAGTAGAACGAATAAATCATATTTCAATTATTGAAGCTGCAAAGTTTATATCTTTGACACCATTATTAATTTTTAATACTAAAGAATAATATGAAAACTAGTGTCAATTCTGAAATTGGGAAACTTGAAGGAGTAGTTATTCACACTCCAGGTTCTGAAGTAGAAAACATGACACCCGAAAATGCTGAACGAGCTTTGTATAGCGACATTTTAAATTTGTCTGTGGCATCGGAAGAGTATGCTCAACTTTCAGGTGTTCTGAAATCAGTTACAAAAGTTTTTGATGTTAAAAGATTATTGTCAGAACTTTTGGAAAATGAGAAAGTTAAAAATCAGTTAATAAAAAAAATATGTACAAGCGAAGATTTCGGTTGCAATACCGAAGGTTTGCTGCAAAATTCTGCAACTCAGTTAACCAATTTGTTAATTGAAGGTGTTGTTCTTGAAAAAAATAATCTCACAAACTATTTAAATAAAGAAAGGTTTTCTGTTAGACCTTTACATAATATGTTTTTTACTCGCGACTCGGCAATGGGTATGAATGAGAAGATGTTAATTGGAAAAATGGCTAATCGTGTGCGCGAGCGGGAATCTATAATTATGGAGGCGATTTTCAATAATCATCCTAATTTCGAAACGACAACTATTAATCCTGGAACTCCACAATCGGGAATTGCTAAAAATTTAAAATCAACTATCGAAGGTGGAGACTTTCAAGTAGCACGCAACGATATTTTTGTAATTGGCACCGGGGCACGTACTAGTACCCAGGGAATAGATTTTATTATCGAGAATATTAAACAGATTAAATCTGAACTGCATCATATTATTGTTCAGGAGTTACCTTCAACGCCTGAATCATTTATTCATCTCGACATGGTTTTTACATTTTTAAACACAGATTCGTGTATGATTTACGAGCCTGTTATATATAAAACAAAGCAACTGCGTACAATTCATATTGAAATTGAGAATAGAAAAGTTACTAAAATAGAAGAGGTAGCAAATATTCCAACAGCACTTAAAAATTTAGGTATGGATTTGCAACCTATTAATTGCGGTGGAAATAACGATTCGTGGATACAGGAACGTGAACAGTGGCACAGCGGCGCCAATTTTTTCGCTTTTGCTCCGGGTAAAGTTATTGGTTACGAGCGAAATGTAAACACAGTTGAGGCACTAAATAATTGTGGTTTTGAAGTTTTAAAAGCTGTTGATGTAATTCAGGGGAAGGTGTTACCTGCCGATTACGAAAAATGTGTTGTAACAATTGCCGGTTCAGAATTAGCTCGTGGTGGTGGTGGCGCACGTTGTATGACATTGCCTGTTAGAAGAGCAAAAGTGGAGTGGTAGCGATTTGTTATAGTTTGTCATTTAGAACGAAGTAAGAAAACTATAAATATATAGCAGGGTTCACAGTCGTTCCTCATTCGAAATGACCAAAAAATAAAATGATTTTATGCGAAAACTAAGAAATAACGAGTTGAACCGAATTTCGGTTGAAGAATACAAAATAGCCAAAAAAACTCCTCTTGTTGTTATTCTCGATAATATTAGAAGCTGTAATAATATTGGCTCAGTTTTTCGTACCTCCGATGCACTGTTAATAAAGAAGATTTTACTTTGTGGAATTACGGCAACTCCCCCAAATAAAGATATTCATAAAACTGCTTTAGATGCTGAAAAATCAGTTGATTGGGAATATTTAGAAAATACGGAAGATGCTGTAGTTAAACTTCAAAAAAATGGATATAAAGTTTATGCAATCGAGCAGGTTGAAAATAGCATTTTGTTACCTGATTTTAAGCCAGCAGAAAACGAGAAAATTGCTATAATTTTTGGAAACGAAGTAAAAGGTGTAAAACAAACTGTGGTAAATATTTGCGATGGTAGTATCGAAATTCCACAATATGGGACAAAACATTCGTTTAATATTTCAGTAAGTGCCGGAATTGTTTTGTGGGATGTTTTTCAGAAAATTCAATCGAAATAAAATTGCAATAGTTTTTTTGTGAATAATGCGGTTAATTTTATCTGTTGCTTTTTTTCAGTTCAATTAATTTCACTATTTTTATTCTGAAATAAATTCAATTAAATTATGACAACCCCGAAGAGTTTACCCGAAGAATTTCTCCAGTACGTTTGGGAGAACCGACTTTTTTATTCAAACAATTTAAAAACAACAATCGGCGAATTTGTGGAAATTGTAAAACAGGGCAAACGAAATACTGATTCGGGACCCGATTTTTTTAATGCTAAAATTAAAATAAACGATACAATTTGGGCGGGTAATATTGAAATTCATAAAAAATCATCAGACTGGCAAAAACATAAACATCAAACCAATAAAGCGTATGATAATGTAATTTTACATATTGTCGAAATTGATGATACTCCTGTAAAAAGAAGTAACGGCGAGTTAATTCCAACACTACTATTAAAATATCCCAAACAGTTACAAATAAACTATCAAAATCTTTTAAATGCCAAAACTTGGATAGCATGTCAAAACCAATTTCATAAAGTTGACCCTGTAATTTTGCAACTAGGGTTTAACCGGTTAATGATTGAACGACTGGAAAATAAAACCGATGAAATTTTAGATCGGCTTGCTCAAAATGGTAACGACTGGAACGAAACCTTTTACCAGTTTCTTGCCAAAATGTTTGGGTTTAAAGTAAATGCAGTTCCTTTCGAGCTACTTGCGAAATCGTTGTCGCTGAAAATTTTAGCAAAGCATAAAAATAGTCTGCCACAATTGGAAGCTCTGCTTTTTGGAAATTCGGGGTTGCTTAACAAACAATTGCTTAGCCACGATTATTATCTCAACCTTAGAAATGAGTACTCTTTTTTGTTTAAAAAATATAAACTGAAAGGTATTGAAAGTCATATTTGGAAATTTATGCGGTTGCGACCGGGAAATTTTCCAACAATTAGGATTTCGCAATTTGCAGCATTAATTTATCGTTCGCATGGATTATTTTCTAAAGTTATAGAAATTGAAAAATTGGACGAACTAAAAGAGTTGTTTAAAGTTCAATCGTCGGAATACTGGAATGTACATTATAATTTTAACAAAGAGTCGAAACGAAATTCAACGAAAGAGTTGGGCGAAACTTCCATTAACACATTAATTATTAATGTTGTAATTCCATTTCTTTTTGTTTTTGGTGAAAAACAAAATAAGCATCATTTAAAAAATAGGGCTTTAGAATTTTTAGAGCAACTTCCGGCAGAGAATAATTCGATAATAAAAAACTGGAATAAACTGGGTTTAAAAACTCGTTCGGCATTCGAAACGCAGTCGCTACTTCAGCTTAAAAATATATATTGCGAATCGAAAAAATGTTTACATTGCCAAATAGGAGTTAAAATTGTAAATAACGTAACTAATTAATTTTAATGAAACGGATATTTAATGAAATTATGAAAAAGAGAATATTTAAAGTACGGGTTATAAGTAATTTGACGGATTAATATTAGAAATAAATAATTTCAAACTTATGAAACCGCATCATAATAAATTTCAGGAGGCTTCTAGTAAGACGCTTAAAGTTGGTGTTGGGCTACTTTTTTCAATAGTTTTAACTGGTATGATCGGATACCATTATATAGAACATTTGAACTTTTTAGATAGTGTTTATATGACCGTAATTACAATCTCTACTGTTGGATTTAAAGAGGTTGGAGCATCTCTGTCAGATATTGGAAAAATTTTTACAATGGTATTAATCTTTTCCAGTCTTGGTACTTTTGCTTATGTTGGATCAAATTTGGCGCGTTTTGTTTTCGATGGTGAATTGGCAAATTATATAAAAACATACAAGGTGGATAAAAAAATTGCAAAACTAAAAAATCATGTAATAATTGTGGGTTATGGTAGAAATGGCGAACAGGCAGCCATGGAACTTGCCGAGCACGGGGTTGATTTCGTAGTTGTTGACAAGCGCGATAATGTAATTTCGAGAATCAGGGAACACCCAGAACTATTGTATCTTAAAGGCGACGCTACCCACGAAGATGTTTTGGATCAGGTTAATATTAGCAAAGCCAGAGCATTAATTGCCACAACGCCAAATGATGCTGACAATGTATTTGTGGTACTTACCGCGCGCAGTATGAATCCGGGAATGACAGTTATTAGTCGAGCATCGGAGGTAGAATCGCAAATGAAACTGAAGCGGGCAGGAGCTACAAATGTAATTATGCCAGAACGTATTGGCGGTCAACGAATGGCAAAGCTTGTACACCAACCCGATGTGGTTGAATTTATGGAATATATACTTCTACAAAAAACAAAAGATGTTAGTTTGGAGGAACTCGATTGTAAAAATCTGGCACAATGTTTTGTTGGTAAATCTATTGCCGATTTAAAAGTACGCGAAATATCTGGAGCAAATATTATTGGGTTAAAAATAAGTGGTGCACGCTATGTTTTTAATCCTGACCCGCAAATGATTCTTTCGCGAAATGACCAGCTTTTTGTTTTAGGAAACCCCGACCAAATTGAGAAATTAAAGATTGCCATGGAGACAGAGGTATAGACTCGAGTTTCAAATTCAAAGTTCAAATTTTTATATCGTTTAAACATTGTTTTTTTGTTCCTTTGTATTCTATATATAATTGATATTTTATGAAGAAGATATTTTCTTATTTATGGTCGCCACTCTATTTATTATTATTTGGTTTAACGTGTTTAGTATTTCATCCTATTCAGATAGTTTGCCGCTGGATTGGCGGTTATCAGCTTCGCAAAAAATCGGTTGATATAATGAATTATATATTGGTTTACGGCTTGGTAATTCTAGGTTCGCGCATTCGTTTTAAGGGGTTCGATAACTTACCCAAAGGTCGTCCATTTATTATAGTTTCCAATCATCAGAGTACTTTTGATATTCCTCTAATAGTGGTTGGTTTTCGTAAACATCACCCAAAATTTGTATCGAAAATTGAGTTGGGAAAAGGAATTCCGAGTATTTCGTATAATTTGCGCCATGGAGGATCTGCACTTATAGATCGTAAAAACCCACGTCAGGCAGTTGTAGAAATTATGAAACTTGGTAAACACATTGAAAAGGAAAACTATTCTGCCAGTATTTTCCCAGAAGGAACTCGAACCAAAACAGGAAAAGTAAATCGTTTTCAACATGCAGGAATTGCATCTCTTTTAAAATATTCGCCATCGGCTTTAATAGTACCATTGGCTATCGATGGTCATCACGAATTAACAAAAAATGGATATTACCCACTTACATTAGGTGTTCCGTTAACTTATACAGTTTTACCTGTAATCGACCCCAAAGGTCGGGATGTAAAAGAATTGACAGAAGAAATTGAATTGTTAATTAAGAAAGAATTGGGACAGTTGGAGAGTGTTTAATTTAAAATAATTTTATGATGAATAAACTTTTTAAATATGTAGTTATACTTGTATTTATCGGTACAATAGCAATTTCGTGCCAATCTCCGGAAAAGTCACAAACTCAAAAGCCAAATATTATTCTCATTTTGGGCGATGATATTGGATACTCAGATATTGGTCCGTACGGTTCAGAAATAAAAACACCAAACCTCGATCGCTTGGCTGATGAAGGTATTAGATTCTCAAATTTCTATAATATGTCGAAGTGTGAACCTTCGCGATCTTCTTTATTTACAGGTTTATACGAGGGCGGAAAAAATTCAGTGAACTTCGCACAAATACTGAAAAACGAGGGTTATCATACAATTCATTCTGGCAAAGAACATTGGATGAAATGGGCGCCGGATCATGTTTTTGCAAAAAATATATTTGATCAGTCGCTTACATTCAAAGCAATGAATGAGTTTTTTGAACCACCTTCAGGCAAATTTGTCAACCCATTTATTTTAAATGGGAAAGAGGTTAATGTACCAGATATTTATCACGAAAAAAAGCCATTTTTTAAAACCGATGCTTTAACAGATAATGCTCTAAAATGGATGGACGAACCGATTGATAACGATAAACCGTTCTTTCTGTTTTTGGGATACGGAGCAGCACATTATCCTTTGCAAGCCCGCCCCGAAGATATTGCAAAGTACCGCGGAAAATACAAAAAAGGGTGGGATGAGATTCGTAATGAGCGCATGGGAAAGTTAAAAGCTGAGGGGTTGATTTCAAATGATACAAAACTAAGCCCTCCGAGTGCAAACATCAATAAATTTCGTGGCCACAAAAAAGACAACGAAGAGATTAGGGTGAATATTCCTCTGTATCGTCAGTGGGAAGAATTAGAGGAAACCGAGAAAGATGAACTGGATTTAGAAATGGCAGTTTATGCTGCAATGGTTGATAGAATGGATCAAAATATTGGCAGGGTTTTAAATTATCTCGATGAAAAAGGGATTGCAGATAATACTATTGTAATTTACCTTTCCGACAACGGTTCATGCCCCTACGATAGTAATCGCGATTTTGATTATCCTCCAGGTGTTGCAGAGGGATTTAGGAGTTTAAGTGCAGCTTGGGCAAATGCAGGAAATACACCTTTTAAATATTTTAAACAATACGGTCACGAGGGTGGGGCACATACTCATTTTATTTTACGATGGCCACAGATTGTAAAAGCAGGGCAAATAACACATCAAACTGGTCATATTGTAGATATTGCACCCACTCTTTTAGAGGCATCTAAAATAAAATATCCCAATAAATTGGGCGAAATAATTCCACAGCCTTTGCAAGGAAATTCATTAATACAAATTTTAGAAGGTGGCGAAAGAGTAGAACCTGAGTTTTTTATGTCGGGATGGACAGATCGTTTTAGAATGTTTCGTAAGCAAGACTGGAAAATTGTAAAATTAAATAACGAAGATTGGGAGTTGTACAACTTGAAAAATGATCCAACTGAAATTACCAATTTATCTGAAAATAATCCTGAAAAAGTTGATGAGTTGGTAAATGCTTATCATATAAAACATGCAGAACTAAAAGCGGAGGCGGAAGAGTAAAAATTATATTTTTGTAAATTTGATTATCTACATTTGAATAATAACTAAACCATATTAAAATGATTAGACAAAATATTTTGATTCTTGCATTTACATTCTTTACACTTTTTTCGTTTGCTCAAGAAAAAATTAATGTTGTGGTTATTGGTGCACATCCCGATGATTGTGATATTGATGCCGGAGGAACTGCAGCTCTTTTTTCAAAGGCTGGACATAATGTTCTATTTATTTCGGTTACTAATGGCGATGCCGGACATTACGAAAAAGGGGGCGGTGCTTTGGCAAAAATAAGGATGGCAGAAGCAAAGGAAGCAGGCAAAAGATTTGGGGTTGAATATATTGTTCTCGATCATCATGATGGAGAATTAATGCCAACACTAGATATTAGGTTAGAAATAATTAGGTTGATAAGAAATTGGAATGCAGATATTGTAATTGGGCCACGACCAAACGATTATCACCCCGATCACAGAAACACTGCTATTTTGGTGCAAGATGCAGCGTTTATGGTAATTGTCCCGAATATTGCACCCGACACTCCAGCATTAAAAAAGAATCCGGTATTTTTATTTGCTGAAGATGGGTTTCAAAAACCAAATCCATTTAAAGCCGATATTGCGATTGATATAAGTGAAGTTTTAGATCAGAAAATTTATGGAATGGCTGCACACGAATCACAGTTTTTTGAATGGCTTCCTTGGTTAAATGGTCAGCTCGATGATGTTCCTTCAACTGAGGAAGGACGTGTAGAATGGTTGAAAAATTGGAGAAAACCAAGAGTTAAAAATAGTGTAAAACAATCACTAATAAAATGGTACGGAGCCGAAAAAGCAGAAAAAATAAAGTATGCAGAAGCATTCGAAATTTGCGAATTTGGTCATCGACCTTCAGACGAAGAAATTAGAAAACTATTTCCGATGCTTAGTGAATAGTATTAATTACAATTTTAACCGAATACCAATTTTAGATAATAAGGCAGCAAACCCAATCATTAACAATGCCCATACTATTGAGCCCAAAACAACAATTATTGCATGTTCCGACTGTTTATAAAAGAGAATTGAAAAACCAGATACCCAAATTGTATAATATAAAATATCAGGTGCAAGGTAAGTTGTGAGCGAATTTTGTCCGGCAGGTTTAAAAATAACAGTCCATTTTTTTCGCCCAAAAATATCGATTATAACGTAAAGAGTTACAAAAATTAAAATACTAATTCCGTTACAAATCATTGACCAACTGGGTGTACCCATATTCTTTGAAATTATAAACCAATTTCGTAATACAAATCCTGAACCTAAAGTTAGAAGCCCTAAAACCACTCCAATAGTTACAAATTGAAGAAGGTTTTTTGCACTGTATTTCCTGAGAATGAGACTGAAAAATAACCCGGCTAAAACTATTGAAGGAGTATTTCCGGCAATTATAACTCCAAATGCAGGTTTTAAGAAATCGATAAAACTTAACATTCCCAGTTGTGATAATACATTTAATAAAATAAAAAATAGCCAAACGATTCCTGTTTTAATTAAACTGTCTTTTACTATTAAATATGTTGTTGATGCAACCAGATATCCCCAGCCAATTATACCGAGAATTCCCCACCAACCAGTTTGTAACCAGGTAGTTTCTTCTAGAGTGCCGCCTTTAAAAATTGCAATTAATATTAGTAGCCCCACAAAACCTGCTCCTTTTAAAATAACTACGTAATTACGTTTCAATTTTCCATATTCATTCCAAATTAGAAAAATCGAAATATAGACTAAAATAGCCCAGAGATATTTGTGCATCCCTGTTAATTCAGAGTTTACACGAGAAACATTCAGCATTAAAATACCTATTAGTAGCAAACTAACCGTTCTGATAATTATATGAGTTGTAAGTTTAAAAGTGGAATCTCCTTTTTTTAAGCGGCTTTGTATTGCATACGGAACTGCCAACCCAACCATAAATAAAAAACCGGGGAAAACCCAGTCGGCTAATCCCATTCCATCAAAATCTGCAGCCTTGTGAGTTAACCACTCTGGAACACTTGGAACATATAAATCGTTTACAAATAGCATTAAAAATAGGGTTAATCCACGCATCACGTCGATGGTCAAAATTCGGTTTTTATTAGGCATAAAATTGATCTATTAAAAAGTAAATGTAACATTTTACTTTAAACAACTTCTAATCTATAAGCGATATACTATTCATAATTAGCACGTTTTTATTATCTTTCAAAAAAAACAGGACGTGAAATTTACTTGTTATTTTTTATTTTTGATACCCCTTATGTTTTCGTGTTCAATAAGTGATAGTAATATTGAGCCGGAATTATCTGTATTGGAATTTGGAGGAGACTTTTCCATTATGAAAAAAATGGAAGACGCTGGTGGATTGTATAAAGTTGACGGCATAGTAAAAGAGGGGCTCGAGATTTTTGGCGATAATGGTTATAGCTGGGCTAGGCTTCGTATTTTTCATACTCCAAATATGATTGGCCCGGTTTGTAACGATTTAAATTATACTATAAAACTGGCTCAAAAAGCTAAAAAGTTTGGGTTTAAAATTTTGTTGAATTTACATTATTCTGATAATTGGGCAGATCCTGGTCATCAGGATATTCCAGTGGCATGGCAAAATTTATCGTTCGAATTAGTTCAAGATAGCCTTTATAATTATACACGGAAAGTAATTGAAGCGATGGACAATGCAGGTGTGCTACCCGACATGGTACAAATTGGTAACGAAATAAATAATGGTATGATGTGGCCGCACGGCAAACTATGGATTGACCCAAACATTACTAATTGGGATAATTTATCGACATTATTACAAACCGGTATTCGAGGTGTAAAAGACGCAAGTAATGGTGATGGAATATCAATAATGATTCATGCTGCAAATGGTGGAGACGTTAATGCATCTTATAAATTTTACAAAAATATTATTGATCGTGACGTTGATTTTGATGTTATTGGGTTGAGCTACTATCCGTGGTGGCATGGAACATTTATTGAGCTGGAAGCAAATATTTTGTATCTATCCAGAAAGTTTTATAAGGATTTTTCTATTGTCGAAACTGCATACTATTCGAAGAACTGGTACCCTGAACCAACTCCATGGAAAGGCATTGAGCCGCCCTTCCCTCCAACAGAACAGGGGCAATATGATTTCTTGGTGGAATTAGCTCGGACATTAAAACAAAACACCCGTGTAAAAACACTATTTTATTGGAAACCCGATGCTTTGGAAATACCAAAAACGAAAATAAATTATTTGGGTAGAAGTTTATTTGGCGAAAATGGCGATGCATTTATGGGGATTTCGGCGTGGAAGGATGTTGCAAATAATTGATACACATTTAATTATTTAGAAAAAAGTATTTTATTTCTTAGCATCAAACCAAAATCGGATTATATTTGTATTCAGTCTAAACCAAATAATCTATATTAAATGAATTCTATTTCAAGAAGAAATTTTTTACGATCTGCTTCTGCAGTTACAACTGGTGCTGTTTTAATTCCAAATTTAATTAGTTGCTCACCCAATAAAAAAATCAATATTGCGATTATTGGTGTTGGTGGCAGGGGAGGAGTAAACCTGAAAGGTGTTGCCAACGAAAATGTTGTAGCACTTTGCGATGTCGATAAAGTGCGTGCAAAAGATGGATTTTTGGCCTACCCAAATGCAAAACATTATACAGATTACAGGAAAATGTTTGATGAAATGGCTAACCAAATTGATGCTGTTTTAATTTCGGTGCCCGATCATTCTCATTTTCCGGCAACTATGGCAGCTATGCAATTGGGTAAACATGTTTTTGTTGAAAAGCCGTTGGCGCATAATATTTGGCAGTTACGTACACTTAAAAAGGCGGCCAGTTATTATGGTGTTATTACGCAGATGGGAAACCAAGGACATGCCACCGATGGAATTCGCCGTATAAAAGAGTGGTACGATGCTGGGATTATTGGAGAAGTAAAAGAGATAATTGCATGGTTTAATGGTCCAAATTTTGGTCCTGGAAAATACTTTAATAAACCCGAACAGTTTCCTCCAGTTGGCGAAAATATACCTGAAACACTCGATTGGGATTTATGGCTTGGACCTGCAGCCGAACGCCCGTACAGTCATTATTATGTGCCAAAATCATGGCGTGGTTTTTACGATTTTGGAAATGGAGAATTAGGAGACTGGGCTTGCCACACTTTAGATGCCCCATTCTGGTCGTTGGAACTAGGAATGCCAAATGTTGTTGAAACAGAATCTAACTCAGGAGCTCCGGCAGGATTTTTACCTGATCAGTCTATTATACGTTTTGAATTTCCTAAAAGAGGAAGCAAACCTGCAGCAACTTTAAAATGGTACGAAGGTGGATTAAAACCAGAAATTCGTCCGGATTGGAAATTAGATGAACTCCCTGGTTCGGGAATGATAATGATTGGCGAGAAACAAAATATTATTACAGGCGGTCGTCCAAATAATGCTCAATTAACGATGCCTAAAGATGAATGGGAAAATTGGGTAGCCAACGAAATGCCCGAGGCATACATTCCAAGGGTTGATGACGGACCAATAAAAGAGTTTTTAGATGCTATAAAAGATGATGGACCAATGCCTGGCTCTAACTTTAATTACTCGGCCGAATTAACAGAAATGGCCGCTGTGGGCGTTTTATCGCAACGATTTAATACCCGTATTGAATATGATGCAAAAAACATGAAAGTTACCAATCATCCCGAGTTTGATAAATATATAAAAGAACCGGTTCGCGAAGGATGGAAATATGGCGAAGAAATTTGAAAAAGATATAAATGAGAAAATGATGGCATCTACATATTAAGTGGATGCCTTTTTTTTGCAAAATGGATTCTATCTATTTCTTCTATATGGCATCCTTCTTTGTTGAAAAGAAAAAAACTATTCTAGGGAGCGCGCGAATCTTCTAAACACTATTTTTTAATACCCAATATTTTTCGTTTCTCTTTTTTGCTCATCTCCAAACCCCGCACCGTATTTGGATGAATAACAATATACTCTTTTGCAATATTTACAATTTCAAATTCGTTTTCGCCAACTACAAACAGAGGAATAATAAAACGCAAATCATCGCTGGCTAAACTATTTTGATATATTACCATTTTTAAAATATTTGCTGAGGGAGCAATTTCTCCTAAAAGTTGACCTGCATAAATTTTCTGATTCAATTCCAGTGTTTTACTAACTACATTCCGATAGCAAATTAAAGTTCCGTCGGGCTGTAAAAGTGTAATTGAATTGGTCCATGTGTTGTACCAAGTTAACGACTCTTCTTCTTTTTTAACCTGCTTGGCTATTTCAACAATAGTTCCTAGTCGGCTTGCATAAATTTTATCTCCGGGTTTGGTATTAAATCCAATTGCTATCCACGATTTTAGCTCTTTGTTACCCCAAAAACCTTCAATACTTTTTACCTCTTTTGCTTTTGCTTTTGTCCCTGGTTCGAAAGGAATTAAATACGGGAAATCAAGATTTATTATTGATGCTGGATCAGATCGGAAAGTTTTTATATTATAATTAAAGCGTGGTTCATCTGCATCTAAATAACGCTCTAACGTGAACAGGTTGTTAAACCCTCGCTCAAGTTTTTTAACGTACGGCAATGTTTCGTTAAAAGTTGTATTTTGTAAATCGGCAAAGTCGATATTCAAAAATATTGGTGTTTTTGCATTGTTGATAGCACTAAAAATACAATCTCCAACATTATTATAATCAGCCCTAACTTCTACTAGCTGTGCAGGAACTTCGATGAATATAAAAACTAAAAAAAATAGTATGATAAATTTATTCATGATTATTGTTTTCAAATTATTTCTAAAAGTAAAAATAAACTTGTTTAATTTATGATTTTTCGTTTATTTGAGATATGTATTCCATAGAGGAGAAGAAAAAATTAACGACAGATTTTTGGCAACTTTTTAAAAGGCGGTGCGAAGTTCATCCTGATTTAAAATTGAAAAAGAAAAAATGGATTTTGCACAGAACAAAAATTAAAGGAGTTGCTTTGCGATTTGATGTTGGACGTAATGATGCAAAGGTTATTTTAGAACTTCATAACCGCAGCGAAAAACTACGATTAGAAGCATTTGAAATTTTGGAGCGTTATAAAGTTGTTGTTGAAGATGGTTTTGAAGATGGGTTAATCTGGGAGTTCTATTATCAACGACCCGACAGCAAGCAGGAAGTATGCCGGATTTACACTACTTTGGGAAATGTTGATATTCATAGACAAAATCAATGGCCTGATATTTACAATTTCTTTATTGAAAATATGATGAGGTTGGAAAATAATTTTTTAATGGTTCGCGATGTTTTGGACGGAGAATTAAGCAAAAATTGAATTGGAAACTTTATTATTTACCTATTCAATAAATTCAAATGCTTATTGCTTTGTATTTCGCTGAAATTTATACCATTTATGTATAATCTTTCCTTTCGCTTGCCAACTCAAAAAACCAAAAATGTTGGTTAAATTGGCTTTAATAATTTCGGTAATTTTTAAAATATTCTTTTTATAGCACAAAATAAAGTCCATTTTTAAGAATTTTTTTGTTATCCTTGAATTCCGTATTTTCGTAATATATTGTTGAAAAGCAAACTATGGCAACATTAATTCTATTCTTTTTAATTTCTATTCTTTTTTCATTTCTATGTTCAATTTGGGAGGCCGTTATTTTAAGTATTTCGCCAATGTATGTTAGTCGTCTTCAAGCCGAGAAACCTAAAATAGGACGGTTGCTTAAAAGACTAAAAGAGGACATAGACAGGCCACTTTCTGCAATACTAACTTTAAATACTTTCGCACACACAGTTGGTGCAATTGGAGTAGGCGTGCAGGCAGGCAAGTTGTTTGGTGCGCATTATCTAAATCTATATTTTTTAGAAATTTCGTACGAATCGCTGATTGCCGGATTAATGACAATTGCAATTTTAATTCTTTCCGAAATAATACCTAAAACTTTAGGTGCAAATTACTGGAAACAATTAACACCTTTTACTGTACGATCAGTACGAATTCTTATGATTCTTCTTGCTCCATTTGTTTGGACTAGTCAGCAAATTACACGGTGGATAACAACTGATAAAGATAGAAGTATTTTTAGTAGAGCAGATTTTGCAGCCATGGCAGATGCCGGCTTAAAAAGTGGTGCAATAGACATTGAGGAAAAGTCTATTATACAAAATTTGTTGCGTTTAGAGAAACTAAAAGTTCGGGATATTATGACTCCCCGCTCTGTGGTACTATCTGTTAACGAGGAGTTAACAATGATCGAGGTTTACACTGAACATAAACCACTTGCTTATTCTCGAATTCCAGTTTTTAAAAACCAGCCTGATAATATTACCGGCCTAATTTTGAAAGATGGAATTTTAGAGAATCTTGCTGAAGATAATCATTCTAAAAATGTGCAAGAGATTAAACGCGATATTATGTTTGTTGAAGATGATTACACAGTTGCAAAACTGATGGATAAACTTATTTTAAAGCGTCAACATCTTGCCATGGTTGCAGATAAATTTGGTTCGATGGTTGGTTTGGTTACTATGGAAGATTTATTTGAGACCTTGTTAGGATTAGAGATTGTTGATGAAACAGACAAAGTTGAAGATCTTCAAAAACTTGCTCGCGAAAATTGGGAGAAACGTTCGAACAAAAATAAAAGTAATTTGTAGTTAATTTTTCTCTATTTTGTTTTATTGAATAAATACTTTCCTTTTTAAAGAGTTCTTTTTATTCATAAATCTCACACTCCGGATTAAAAGCAAACCACGAAAATGAAAAGTGGTTACCGTAACGAACCGGAATAAGAATTTCGCCTTTCAATTTTCCTTTAATACATTTACCAGTTATCGTCCATGTCGAGCCGGTTTCGTAATCTCTGAAATTATCATTTTTCTTTTTAAATGTTAAAATTTGGGTGCCAACTTGTCGCTCAAAAACAGTAATAGAACCAATATCTTTTGCAGTTGAAATATCTTTCGAATCGAGAATTGAATTAGTTCCGGATTGGAAAAACAGTACTAATTTTAATCCATTAAATTCATCGTTAATTACTTTCTCTGCGGCAACTTTTGAATGTGGGTAGATTTTAAATTCTCCCATAGATTGAATATCAATTACACGTTCCATTGCCGGAAGTCGCGAATCTATTTCTCCAAAAAATAGGCGTGGGTTAGGTTTCGAATCGTACTCTTCATAAACGTTTGTGCCATATCTTTTTTGTTGCTTTTCAAAACCTGTATTTTTAGAAAGAACTTTCCCTTCTGGAAAATTTTCAATAAAATCGGCTAACGAAATTATTTGTGCCGGTAGCATTTCCAATTCTGCACCGGTTAGTTTCCCTACTAATCCATCACCAACAAATTGCTGCCACCAGGTTTCTGTTTGCCTATCCCACATAATCAAATTGCTGCCTCGTAACATTCCCGACACACCAAAATCAAGCAAATAATCTTCTCCTTTATAATTTAGTTTACGGTTAAAAGCAATTGCCGAATTACACAACGGACAGTAGCTTGCTGTGAAATATAGATCGTCAATATTGTCGTTTACAATTTCGTGATAGGTTAAAATATTCAGTGGAATTGCTTTTGCATTGCCGTTGTTATCAAT
>DAOVTY010000276.1 GCA_030632865.1 Bacteroidota bacterium | reverse complement strand
ATGGTCTACATTTTGGCGGATAAATTGCGAATTAAATCAAATACGGTAGCATATACGAGAATGCTTTATACGATTGCTGCTTTTTTCTTGTTAATTATTTCCATTTTAAATCGCGAAAGTGTCTTTGCAATACATACTACAGACATTGTATGGTTGGTGGCGCTCGGTGTTATTCCTACAATTTTGGGACATAGTTTATTTTACTATGCTATTAAATATACATCTCCAACAATTATTGCTTCTGTACCGCTTGGAGAACCAATAATTGCATCAATCCTTGCATGGCTATTCTTCTTGGAGAAAGTTCCGGTTATTACTTTAGCAGGCGGAGTTTTAATTCTGTGTGGTGTTTACTTTATAATTGTTAATTCGCCGAGGGCACGTTTAACCTAAAATTATTGATTCTTTCATCATCAGTATATACACCATGATATTCGTCCGGCATTAAAGCTGCTATTCTACACATTATTTCTTCGCCGGTTTTTTCAATTATTTCGTTTCTTATTGTACGTTCTGTTGGTAATGATATCGGAAAAAATGGTTTTCCTATATTTATTTTTAATTTTGGCCGTACTCCTTTTAACCAATTCGTCCAAATATTATCCATTCCAATCAAGCTCATGGGTAATATTTGTACGCCTGTTCGCATTGCCAAATAGGCTGCTCCATTTTTAGCTGGTCTAATAATTTGTTCTGTGGCTGTACCTTCAGGAAATATTCCTACAACTTCGCCTTTTTTAATGGCAGCAAGAGAATGTTTTATTGTGGTGGGAGCAAATTTTTGCCTGTTTGTTGGAATAAAACCATACAGCCAAGGAGCCCACATAAATTGGGCACCTACAGCCTGGTCAGTTGCCATTAAAAAATTAATTGGTTTTTTTATTGCAAAAATAATAAATGGTGGATCCAGTCTATTAAAGTGGTTGCAAACTACAATAAATGATCCTTTTTTCGGAATATTTTCACTTCCGCTAACCTTGGTTTTTGTCAAAAGGCTGCCTAAAAATAGTGCCAAGTACCCTAGTAAATACCTGACGGACTTTGGTCTTACAGAATATTTATTTAGGTTTTGTGCTTTTGACATTGTAATTGATTAAATTTTTAAATAAAAAAAGAGGGGCAATATAAGCCCCTCTTTTCATTAAGTTATAACTTAAAAAGGAAGGTCGTCGTCTTGTTCAGATGGTTTTGTCGACGAACTACTGCCCGAATCATCGCTCTTGCGCCCCAACATTGTAAAATTATCACATAAAATTTCGGTAGTATATCTTTTTACTTTGTCTTTGTCTTCCCATGATCTTGTTTGTAAACGTCCTTCAATATACACTAATTGACCTTTTTTCATGAATTCTGCTGCGGTTTCTGCCATTTTTCCAAAAAGTACAACGCGATGCCACTCTGTTTTTTCTTTTGTTTCACCTTCCGTTGATCTCCATGATTCATTTGTTGCTAAATTAAAGTTTGTTACTGCACTACCTGATGTTGTGAACCGACTTTCCGGATCAGCGCCTAGATGCCCTATTAACTGTACCTTATTTAAACTACCTTTTTGCATATTCCTCTCCTATAAATAAATTTTACTATCTATAAAAATTAACTCTTTTTTGTGTTGTTATCATTAAAATATTTATTATTATATTGTTGCGGCTGAAAGCTCGTTTTTTATTGATTCAACCTGGTGTTTCATTCTTTTTTCAGATTTCATCTTTTCTTCAATGTTCTTACAAGCGTGTAAAATTGTTGTATGGTCCCTGCCTCCTAAATAGATGCCAATACTAGAAAGCGATGCTCCCAGGATTTCCCTACTGAGATATGCAGTAATCTGTCTTGCTTCAACTAATTCTTTTTTACGGCTTTGTCCAACAATATCTTTTTCAGAAACCGATGTTACTTCCGAAACTCTACGTATCACATCTTCAATCGTTATTTCAGCTAAAAACCGTTTTCCAAGTCGTTCTTTCACAACTCTTTTTACCAACTTCTCATCAATTTCTTTATTTGAAAGTGATGAATATGCTAAAATACGGATAATAGTACTTTCTAATTCACGAATGTTGTTTTTTATATGTGTCGCCATAAACTCTATCATTGCGTAAGGGAGATTTAATCCGTTTTGTTCTGCCTTCTCTAACAATATTGCTACTCTTGTTTCAAAATCGGGCGGTTGTATGTCGACGGCAAGACCAGAGTTAAAACGCGATAATAAACGATCGTCTAAACCTTTCATATCGCCGGGATATCTATCAGCTGTAAGTACAATTTGTTTACCTGACTGATACAATTCATTGAAAGTATGGAAAAATTGCTCTTGCGTTTGCTCTTTTCCTTGAAAAAATTGAATGTCATCTATCAATAGAACATCTGCTTGTCTATAGAAACGTGAAAAATCAACAGTTTTCGATTTTTGAATGCCTGAAATAAAATCCAACATAAATTTTTCACTTGATGCACAAATAATATTAAAGCTTTTAGTCTTTGCAATTAGATGGTTTCCGATTGCATGTAATAAATGTGTTTTTCCAAGACCAACGCCACCGTAGACAATAAGAGGATTAAAAGCCTTTTCTCCGGGCGATTCTGCCACTGACAATGCAGCCGCTTTGGCAAATTGATTATTCGCTCCTTCAATATATTTCGAAAATGTGTAGTGCTCATTTAATACTGGCGGTTTAAAATTGCTTTCGGATTGTGCTTGCTCATTTTCGTTGTTTTCAAAATTACTTGGCAAACCGGTAATCCCCGTAGGCGCTATCGTATATTTAACGGAAAAGTCGTTTTTAAATTTTTCCTTCACCGCAGATTCGATTGTATCGTGATAATGGCTCTCAATCCATTCAAAAAAGAATTGATTCGGAACTTCTAATACTAACTCTGTTTCGTTTATTGCAATTGGTAAAATAGGCTCAAACCATGTATTGTATGCATGCGACGGTAATTCGCGTACTAGGCTTTCCTTTACCTCTGTCCAAATTTTTTCGTGATTTATTTTAATATTATCCACATGTTATCCACAGCAACGTATCAATAAAAATTACCAAGCTAATTACATATAAAACAAAACCCTTTTTGTTTTTATCCAACTTTTTTTGTTTTTAATTAAGATATCGGTGGCTTATTTTGTTTTTCTATTTCTTTTTGATTTTTTGTTCAATAAACGTATTTTCCGGGTCTAAATTTGGAGATGAAATGAAGAGAACCTATCAACCAAGCAAACGTAAAAGAAAAAACAAACATGGTTTCCGTTCCCGCATGGCAAGTGTGGGAGGACGTAATGTTATTAGTCGTAGACGAAAAAAGGGTAGAAAAAAATTATCTGCTTAAGCCAATTGAATGCGCTCCGTACTTAATATAATTGATTTTGCATTTAGTATAATATTAAAAGCGATAATCAAAATATATCGTTTTTTTATTTCACCCTTTATTGGGAATAATTGTCGATTTCATCCCACATGTTCTCAATATGCGCTCGACGCATTAAATACTAAAACTTTTTTAAAAGCCATACCGCTTATAATAATAAGGGTATCAAAATGTCATCCTTTTCATAGTGGTGGATATGATCCCGTAAAATAAAAAACAATGGACAAAAAAACACTACTCGCCTTTTTTCTTATTGCTATCGTTCTAATATTAATGCCATATTATATGAAAATAGTGGCGCCCCCTGAACAACCCGAGTCTACTGGCGATCCGGTTATAACGCT
>DAOVTY010000076.1 GCA_030632865.1 Bacteroidota bacterium | reverse complement strand
TGAATGCTTTATCGGCACACCGAACGCCTGAAGCCGTGGAAATATTTGCCAAAGGTGCAAAAGACAGAGGAATAAAAGTGATAATTGCAGGAGCAGGAATGGCGGCTCATTTACCAGGTGTAATTGCAGCAATGACACCAATGCCCGTTATTGGAGTGCCAATAAATGCATCTCTTTCCGGGTTCGATTCTATTTTAGCTATTTTACAAATGCCTCCTGGAATTCCGGTTGCAACAGTTGCTGTAAATGGTGCTTTAAATGCTGCAATACTTGCTGTGCAAATGATGGCAACTGGCGACGAAGAAATGATGCAAAAACTGATTGAATACAAAGAAGGGCTGAAGCAAAAAATTGTAAAAGCAAATCAAGAGCTTTCGAAAGTACGGTATAATTTTAAAACAAATTAAGTTCAAATAAAATTTTTTAGTATTTAAAAGAGGTGTAATTAATACACCTCTTTTATTTTTACATGAAAAAATAACCCTGATTAAATTTTTACACTTTCTATTATAGACACCATAACTTATTCTCCGTTAAACCCATTTTTGAATAAAATTGTTTCTTTCGGATGATTCTTAATAATTCAATTATTACACTAACAAATAATTTAAAACGAATTATGGTTGAATGAAATATTTTATGTATTTTTAGAAGGTATTTTTAGTACACCTCTTTTATTTTACTCATGAAACAACCCACATTCACAATTATTCTTTTATTTTTTGGTTTGTCTAAATTGTTTGCCCTCGAAAATCATCCCATTGGCGCACGTTCGCTAGCACTTTCGCATTCATTTATATCTATTTCCGATCTCTGGAGTACTTTTCATAATCAGGCCGGAATTACCCGAATTGATAGATTTTCTGTCGGTATTTTTTATGAATCAAAATTTATGGTTGATGAATTATCATTGGCAGCCGGATCAATAATATTGCCTGTTAATGCGGGAACATTCGGTTTTAGCTTTTATCAATTTGGGGAGGGTTCGTTTAAAGAAAATAAATTTGGATTGGGATTTGCAAAACAACTTTCAGAAAAATTTAGTGCGGCAATTCAGCTCAACTATTTTTCGCAAAGAATGCCTGAAAACAGCAGAGCTTTAGGATATACAACATTTGAAACCGGAATTATTTATTCGCCCAACGAACAATTGTTTATTGGAGCACATGTTTTTAATCCAATTTCAAATGGGATAAAAACTATGGAGGGGAAACAAAAGTCACCAACAATTTTCCGATTTGGCGGACATTATCAGTTCGCGGAGATGATTTTGATAACTGTTGAAACCCAAAAAGATCTTGAAAATCCAGTTGTTTTAAAAACTGGCATTGAGTTTTCGCCTGTAAAAAATTTAGCGTTACGTTTTGGTGTTTCCGGCAAGCCAGTTAACTACACAACCGGAATTGGATACAGTTTCAGCAACATAACTACTAATATTGGTTTTAGTTACCACGGCAATCTTGGAGTTACACCATCAATTTCAATCCAAATAAATTTATAATGAGAGAACTTTCGTTATATATTATTTTGTTGATTTTGGGAATTTGTCCAATTATTTCTACTGCCCAGGAAGCTGATACAGAAAAAATAATTGAGTCTATAATTGAAGGACATTTGGCAAATATAAAAGCTGGAACCGATGTTGGATTAATTATTGAAGATTTGGAAGAACTTGCCGAAAACCCTTTGAATATAAATTCTGCCAACGAAACACAACTCTCAAAACTATATATTTTAAATGATATTCAGATATTAAAACTGTTGGACTATTTAAAAGAATTTGGCGCCGCATACTCCATTTTCGAACTGAATACAATCGATGGTTTCTCATCAGATTTACTATCTAAAATAGAACCATTTATTTGGTTTGGACCAACTGAACAGCAACCCGCAAAATTTTCTGATGCACTAAAATATGGCAGACATCAACTTTTATTGCGTGGATTAGGAACTGTACAAAAAGCACATGGTTATTTGCCAAAAGACGATGAAACTATTCCGTATGAAGGAAATCAGTATAGATATTATACGCGTTACCGCTTTGAAGCAAGAGATAAATTCTCACTAGGATTTACTGCAGAAAAAGATCCCGGAGAATCATTTTTTAAAGGTTCTAATAAAAATGGATTCGATTATTACTCAGGGCATGTAAGTATCAAAATAAATTCAAATATTGAAAATGTTACGGTTGGCGATTTTATTGTTCGTTCTGGGCAGGGATTGGTGTTGTGGCAAGAGTACTCGATGGGGAAATCGATGGATGTATTAAATATCTCGAAAACAAATCGTGGCATACGACCTTTTACTTCAGTTGAAGAAAATATGTTTTTCAGAGGAGTAGCAACTACATTTAAGTTTGGCAACGCCAGACTATGTATGTTCTATTCGCAAAAAAACAGTGACGGGAATGTAGTAACTGGTGACACTATAAATTCGTTTTTTACAAGCTTGCAAACTTCTGGTTATCACCGCACCCAAAGTGAAATTGCAGATAAAAATACTGTTCAGGATAGAAACGTAGGTGCAATTTTTACATACAGTTTTAACTATCTGAAAATCGGAACCACAATTTCGTATCAGAAGTTTAACATGCCATTTATACGTAGTTCGCAACTCTACAATCAATACCGTTTTAGTGGAACCGAAAATTTAACCGGCGGAGTTGACTACCTTTTTAGTAAAGGTAAATATCAACTTTTTGGAGAAGCTGCAATTTCAAAATCAAAAGGAAAAGCAGTTATACAAGGTGCGGTTGCGAGATTAAACGATCAGCTTAGTTTCTCGCTTCTATTTCGCCATTTCGATAAAAATTACCATGCTTATTGGTCGAACACTTTTACAGAAGGGAGTGCGGCAAATAACGAAACAGGGATGTTTTTTGGCACTAAAATTTTTCCTGTAAAATTTGTTGCAATATCGGCATATTCAGATTTTTACAACTCTAAATGGATTAATTACTCTACTGCCGGACCATCGAAAGGATGGGATATTTTTGTACAAGCTAATTTTATTTTCTCGCAAAATTTCGAATTTTATATTAGATACAAAAACGAAGAAAAAGAACAGAAATTTACTCAAAACGAGAGATTTATTAATTTGCCCGAACGACTTCAAAAAGCCAGATTTCACATTCAATACAAACCCTCAGACCGAATTACATTTAAAACCCGTTTCGAGCATGCTTTATACAAAGGAATTGAAAAAGAAAACGGCTTTGTAGTTTTTCAAGACATTCAATTTGCCACAAATAAAATTCCGCTAAATGTTTCGGGGCGTTTAGCGTGGTTTAGTACCGACAGTTACAATTCGCGAATTTATGCATACGAAAATGACCTGTTGTACACATTTTCTATACCTGCATATTACGGGAAGGGATTTAGAACTTATCTGAATTTAAAATACAGAATTAATACGAACCTTGATTTTTGGTTTAAAATTGCAAATACATTGTGGAACGACCGTAAAATAATTAGTTCGGGTAATAACGAAATTGCAGGAAATAACAAAACTGAGTTAAAATTTCAGTTAAGGTTGAAAATATAGTTTTGAATGCTTTACTTTGCCATTCACAAAAATAGTGGCATGTCTAAATTAGATTTCGATGATATTCGTCCTTATACCGACAAAGAGGTAAAAACAAAGATGAAACAAATGCTGAAAGACCCTGCACTCGACAAGGTTTTAATGCATTTATTTAAAGTACGGCCAAAAGTGAAAGTTGTAAAACTTCAACTTAGGATGATAAGAAGTATCAGGCAGTTTCAAGGTATATTTATTTACGATATTTTACGAAGAATTATTAGTAATACAACCAATGGTTTGAGTTGTAGGGGTCTCGATATGTTGGACAAAAGCAAAGCGTACCTTTTTATTTCGAACCACCGTGATATTATACTTGATGCAGGTTTTTTAAACTATTTGACTTTTGAAAAAGGGATGAACACAACTCAGATTGCGATAGGCGATAACCTGTTACTTTACGATTGGATTGAACACGCCGTTAAATTAAATCGTGCATTTGTTATTAAACGTGGACTGCCTCCTCGCGAGCTTTTGAAGGCATCTATGAATGTATCGAAATATATACGTAAATCTATTGTAGAAGACAATATGTCGAGTTGGATTGCACAGCGCGAAGGACGAACAAAAGATGGAAACGACAAAACCCAGCCAAGCGTACTTAAAATGCTTAATCTCAGTAATAAAAAAAGTATTGCCGAAGGAATTAACGAATTAAATATTGTGCCTATTTCTATTTCGTACGAGATTGAACCCTGCGGTTTAGCTAAAATGAAAGAGCTGATAAAAAAGGAACATTACGGACAATTGAAAACCAGTAAAGACGACCTGAAAAGTATGTCGATGGGAATGTTTAATCCAAAAGGAAGAATACGTTTTAATTTTGGAAAGCCAGTAAATATCGATTTTGAGGAAGTAAAAACTAAGGCTGCACAAAATGAACAAATTGAGGAGATTGCTAAAATAATTGATAAACAAATTTACCTGAATTATAAACTTTGGCCAAATAATTATATCGCTTACGATATGTTGATGGAGGAACACCGTTTTAAAAATAATTATACACATGCTGAAGAAAAAAAGTTTAAAATGATGATTGAACAGGCGATGATATTTATTGATTTCCCGATTACAGATATCCAAACACGATTTTTAAAACTTTATGCCAACCCGGTAATTAACAAATTAAAAGCAGAAAGTTAAAGATGCAAACAATTATCTGGGATTGGAACGGGACGTTGCTCAACGACCTTGACTTTTGTGTTGCAACAATTAATAAATTACTCAATAATCGAAATCTTAGTTTATTGAATAAGGATTTATACCGGGAGGCTTTTTCATTTCCGGTAAAGAATTATTACAAAACAATTGGCTTCGATTTTGAAAAAGAGGATTTTGCAATTCCTGCAAAAGAATTTATAGATTTATACGATGATGGAGTGGGAAATTGCAGTTTACACAAATCGGCAATCGATGTTCTCTCATATTTCAAAAAGAGTGGAGTTCAGCAATTTGTACTTTCGGCAATGCAGCAAAACATGCTGGAACAAACTTTAAAACACAACTCAATTTCTAATTTTTTCGAAGGTATTTATGGATTAGACAACCATTATGCAGCCTCTAAAATTGAGCGTGGCGAACAGCTTATTACAAAATTTAATGTCGATAAAAAAGAGACTTTGATAATTGGTGATACCATTCACGATTTTGAGGTAGCAGAAAAACTGGGAATAAAATGTATTTTAATTCCCAACGGACATCAATCGAAAGAGAGACTTGAAGAAACAAAAGCCACTATAATTACTAATTTGGAACACCTTCTGAATGTTAACGTAAAAGAATATTTTTAATAATATTGCTTTTGAAATGGTAATGAAATACAGAATGTCTGATAAAAAACAATCTATTATTTTTCTTTTCTTTCTGGCTGTCTCATTTGCAATGAGACTGTTTAGTTTTTTCCCCAGCGTTTTAGACCACGACGAATCTACATATATGATTATTGGTCGTGACATACTAAACGGAAAATTACTTTACACCGATGTAACAGACACAAAGCCCGTTGGTATTTTCCTGTTTTATGCAGGACTTGAGTTTTTATTTGGAAGTTCAATATTTCTTAAACGAATGATTTTTTCGTTAGTTGTTGGAGCAACTGCATTTCTAATTCTCAGGGTATCTAAAAAATTATTTAAGCAAAATTTGGTTGCATTCTCTTCCGGATTAATTTATATTATTTACACTTCTGTTTGGAACTATCACGGTCGGTCGCCAAACACCGAGCTACTTTTTAATCTTTGTACAATAAGTGCTTTGCTATTATTTCTTGCAAAAAACAACCGAAATTATTTTGTTGGAGGTTTATTAATGGGAATTGGGTTTATGATAAAATATCTTGTCCTTTTCGATATTGCAGCATTCTTGCTTTTCTTTTTTATCGTCGAAATAAAAGATCAAAAATATACCTCTTTCTTAACTATTTTATGGAAATACATTTTGGCTGGCATTGCCTTTTCACTTCCTTTCGCGCTTGTAAATTTATATTTTTGGTTGGGCGATAATTTTCAAAATTTCTATTTTATTACTTACGAACTTCCGGCAAATTATGGAGGCAGTCCTTCGTTAAAAAGGTATTTTATAATGCTTCTCGACCTGATTGCAAAGTTTTTACCTATCTCTTTTATTGTTTTCTACATTGCTTTCAGTAGGAATAAAATATTAAAAACCAATCATAAATGGTTTTTTGCATTCTGGATAGTTTTTGTATTATTTGCAATATATATTCCGGGTAAAGAGTTCAGTCATTACACAATTCAATTAATGTTACCCTTAAGTTTACTGGCAGGAATATTTTTTCACCCAAAATTTAAAACCGACCGAATTACAAAAATTATTTATTCTAAAAAAATTGGTTTGGCTTTGTTAGTTTTTATATTGATTACAATACAAATAGTAAGTTTTAAAAATGAAGTAATCGCCCCTGATTATCCTAGAGAAGTTGCTGGATATTTAGAAGATAAATTAGAAAAAGATGATGCAATTTTCGTTTCAAACTATAAACAAATAGTTTATTATTTGCTTGATGTTGATTGTCCAACAAAATTTATTCATTCAAATCTTCTCTTCACCGAAACGCATAAAGCTTTTAATATTAATGCAGAAGATGAGGTAAGAAGAATAATAAAAACGAACCCAAAATTTGTTTTGATACAACTAAAAAATAAATTTGTTGAAACCCTAATTGAAGATAAATATCAGCTTATTAAGAAATTTAAAAATGATGAGATTTTAATTTATCAGCTAAGAAATTAAAATATATCTCTCTTTTTAATGTCTTTAATAAACAGTTGTAGGTTTGTTTTGCCTCTGTATTCGTTTTCAGTAATCGAGTAACAAATATCAAAAGATAATCCAGCGGTTAGTAGGTCGTACGAATCGGATTGGTTAAAAGCAATACCAGGAAAAATACCTGAATTTACATCGGGCTCCACTAAATCAAGTTTTAAGTGCTCTTGGTTTTTACCAACCAAACGACTGGTGCCAGCATCGAAAACATCTTCAGTAACAAAAACTGGTGCCATATTTCGCGGACCAAATGGAGCAAATTGTTTTAATATTCTGTAGAATCGTTGTGTTATTTCGCTGAGTGAAATTTTAGCATCAATTTCTAAGGTTTGAGTTTGTTGCAAGTCAGTAATTTGTTTGGTAACTATTTCTTCGAATCGTCTTTTAAATTCAGAGATATTTTCAATTTTCATTGTCAAGCCGGCTGCGTACATGTGTCCGCCGTAAGACTCTAACAAATCGCTGCATTGTCCAATTGCTTCATACAAATCGAAATCTCTTACAGAACGTGCTGAGCCGGTTGCCAATCCGTTTGATTCTGTTAAAATAATTGTTGGACGATAATATTTTTCTGTTACTCGTGATGCCACAATTCCAACAACTCCTTTGTGCCAATCGCGATTATATAAAACTGCGCTATTCATTGCTTGCAGTTCTTCGCTTTTTTCAACCATGTCTAAAGCATCCTGAGTTATATCACGATCCAGGGTTTTTCTAATTTCATTAAACGAATCAATTTCGTCGCCTATTATTTTTGCTTTGTCCTCATCGTCCGACACCAAAATTTGCACCGATCTTTTACCATGTTCAATTCGTCCCGATGCATTTATTCGTGTTCCAATTTTAAAAACAATGTCGCTAATTGTAATCTCGGTATCTGCAATTCCAGCTAAATTTATAATTGTCTGCAATCCAATTCCAGGGTTCGAATTCAACCTTTTCAATCCATAATAAGCTAACACCCTATTTTCTCCTGTTATTGGAACAATATCAGAAGCGATACTAACAACTAACAAATCGAGCAGGTCGTATATTTCTTCCTGTTCCAATTTATTTTTCTGACAAAAAGCCTGAGCTAATTTAAACCCAACTCCGCACCCCGACAACTCTTTGTACGGATAATTACAATCTACCTGTTTTGGGTCTAAAACTGCAACAGCCGGAGGTACTTCATCGCCCGGATTATGATGATCGCAAATAATATAATCGAGTCCACGAGCTTTGGCTCCTGCTATTTTTTCAACAGCTTTTATCCCGCAATCTAAAGCAACAATTAACGTAAAACCATTATCAATTGCATAATTTATACTCTTTGGCGAAATACCGTAACCTTCGCTATATCTATCCGGAATGTAATATTCAATCTCATCAATTCGAGGTTTCAAAAAAGAGTACATAAGCGCAACCGAGGTTGTTCCATCAACATCGTAATCGCCATAAATTATAACTTTTTCCTTATTTGCAATTGCCAGTTCTATCCGTTCAACAGCTTTGTCCATATCCTTCATTAAAAACGGATCGTGCAAATCGCTTAGTCTGGGTCGAAAAAATTCCTTCGCTTCATCAAATGTTTTTATACCTCGCTGAACCAGTAACCTTGCAATTACCATGTTTACATTTAATGCTACCGAAAGGTGTTTAACTTCGTTTTGGCCGCCTTGCTTTTTTAAGTTCCAAATTTTTTCCATCTCGTGTTTTGTGCCGTGAACCACAAAGATATAAATTGAAAATTGATATTGAGGTGACTTCTAATAATTCCTTTCTTTTAAGAAACAAGGATAATGAATAGGATGCAAGCCATAAATATTTCTCAAAATTATTTTTGAGATAAAACATGCAAACCCCAAAATCTAAATAGAAACCTGTAACACTTCTTTTATTATCTTTGCGGAAATTTTTTATACATAAAAACATGAGTAATCCGGAGCTAAGCGAACAGGAATTAATCAGAAGAAATTCGTTGAAGAAACTGCGTGATTTAGGTATCGATCCATATCCAGCAGCCGAATATAAAATTAATACAACTTCAACCGAAATTAAAGAGAATTTTAGTGAAGAAAAAAATAATTTTCAGGAAGTAATTTTCGCCGGTAGATTAATGAGCCGGCGTATTATGGGAAAAGCTTCGTTTGCCGAACTTCAAGATCATAAAGGTAAAATACAAATTTATGTAAACCGTGATGAGGTTTGCGAGGGCGACGATAAAACCATGTATAACGAGGTATTTAAAAAATTGCTCGATATTGGTGATATTATTGGTGTAAAAGGTTTTGTTTTTATAACTCAAGTTGGCGAAATTTCTATTCATGTTAAAGAAATAATTGTACTAAATAAATCGTTACACCCACTCCCAATTGTAAAAGAAAAGGAGGGAAAAATATACGATGCTTTTACCGATCCTGAACAACGTTATAGACAGCGTTATGTAGATTTAATTGTAAATCCGCAGGTTAAAGATGTATTTATGAAACGAACTTTAATCGTAAATACAATGCGCCAGATGTTTAACGAGTATGGTTACTTCGAGGTTGAAACACCAATTTTGCAGCCCATTCCGGGAGGGGCGGCAGCACGTCCATTTATTACGCATCACAATTCGTTAAACATGCCACTTTATTTACGAATTGCAAACGAATTGTATTTGAAGCGTTTAATTGTTGGTGGTTTTGAAGGTGTTTACGAATTCGGAAAAGATTTCAGAAACGAAGGGATGGACCGTACACACAACCCGGAATTTACAGTAATGGAAATTTACGTGGCATACAAAGATTATAAATGGATGATGGGTTTTACCGAGGAGATTTGCGAACGAGTTGCAATGGCGCTGCACGGTACAACAAAAGTGCAGGTGGGCGATAATATTATCGATTTTAAAACTCCGTATGCGCGGGTAACAATGACCGACGCAATTAAAGATTTTACAGGCTACGATATTTCGGGGAAAAGCGAAAAAGAGTTATTCGATATTTGTGATAAACTGGGAATTGAAACCGACCCAACCATGGGAAAAGGTAAACTTATTGATGAGATTTTTGGCGAAAAATGCGAAGGCAACTATATACAACCAACTTTTATTACTGATTACCCGAAAGAGATGTCGCCACTTACCAAAAAACACCGCGACAACCCGGAACTAACCGAACGTTTTGAGTTGATGGTAAACGGGAAAGAGCTGGCAAATGCATACTCCGAATTGAACGACCCAATAGAACAACGCGAACGTTTCGAGGAGCAGTTAAAACTTTCGGCAAAAGGCGACGACGAGGCAATGTTTATAGATCAAGATTTTTTGCGTGCTCTGGAATATGGAATGCCGCCTACATCTGGAATGGGAATGGGAATAGACCGCCTGGCAATGTTTATGACAAATAGTGCGTCGATTCAAGACGTTCTGTTTTTCCCGCAAATGAAACCAGAGAAAAAAGCAATTGAATTAACCAATGAGGAAAAAGCAGTTTTGAGCCTGTTAAAAGCTAACTCTCCTATAGATTTAAACGAACTAAAAATTCAGGCTGCTTTAAGCAATAAAAAGTGGGACAAGGCAATTAAAGGACTTACTAAAAATAAACTTGCTAAAGTTGAGAAAACGGAGGATGGATTAGTAGTTAGTATTGAGTCGTAAGTTGTAAGAAAAAGTATTTTATATTGAGCCTTCTGTTTTTTAGCAGGGGGCTTTTTTGTGGGCGGAAGTTTGGGTTTTGGGTTCGAGGTGTCACTCTTATGTACCATATACATTTCTTTCTATACTCTAAACTTGGATACCAAGTGCCTTTAAAAATGAGATGGGATTTTACGTGTACGATAAGTGATTTAAATTGTTTTATGTTTTCAATTTATATCCATTTATATTATCCCCCAGTCTATTATTAAAAGTACCCTTATCTCTTTATAAAGTTAGTTTTAACAACCACCCCGAATTTGTTGGTTTTATTTATAAATCAAAAAGGTTCAACTATTGAACAATGTGCACCAAACAAAAATGATCAATATAATACAACCTGGACATTCTTTTTAATATTAAATATTCATTTTTAGTACAACATCCATGCGTAATACTTGATCATCTACATCGGTAGGAAAAATTGATTTACTTTCATAATATTCTATTTGATCATCGACGCTAAAATACCTCATTTTAACTTCAATATAATCGTCAGTATTATGTAAATTGAGTGTATAATTAGTTTTAGCAGTTCCTCTACCAAGTTCGTCGACGTTGACTATTCCATTCATATCTGTGGTAGATCCATCACAACGATGCTTTGTTACTGTATAACCTATAGGCTGATTGGTTACTGGCCACCCATGCACCAAAATATCAATGGATATGCTCTCTATTATTACAACTTTATCAAATTGATCTTTACAATTTTCATTAAGTAATTCACATGAATTAAACGTGAACATTGTGAACAATCCGATTACTGCAAATAATAATTTTTTCATAATTTTTAGTTTAATTAATTTCATAAAAATTTAATACCAAATTATATATTTTATGATTTGTTTTTTTTCTTTAAATATAGTTAATATCTCTTTATCTAGTTTAACATTTTTACTATTATATTCAGCTAAAGTTGAGGAAACTGAAGATGGATTAGTAGTTAGTATTGAGTCGTAAGTCGTAAGTAAAAAATACACACTTTATATTGAGCCTTCTGTTTTTTAACAGAGGGCTTTTTTTTGGTTAAAAGTTGGGGTTTTGGGGTCCGAGGTGTCACTTGATTTATTGACTTTTTATTAACATCAGAATTATTAGAGTTAGTATTTTGTAAATTTGTTGGGAATCAAAATTATTAACCGTAAAATTTAAGTTATGGAATTAATCAATATTTTAACT
>DAOVTY010000052.1 GCA_030632865.1 Bacteroidota bacterium | reverse complement strand
AGGCACGAAGCTACCGCATCGCAACCTTGCACATACGATACCATCTCTGCATCGCTAAGTTCAAGCACACTAGCACTAATTACCTGCAGGTGTTTATTACTCAGAAAATCACTTAGTGTTTCACTCGATCTCACTATTACCTTCACTTTGTGTCCGCGGCCTAGTAAGTCTTCAACCAATAGCCGTCCTGTTGCCCCGCTTGCTCCAACTACAAGTATTGTCATGTTTTTATGTTTTTAATCCAGTTGCGTAATATTACAACAAAATTTAGTGCAAGTTGTTGTGTATAAACTTAAGGGGACTTATAAAAATTATAATTTCATTTAAATGGGGTATCCAATCAACACCGGTTAAGTAATACTTAGTGCAGAGCACCTAAATATTTGTAGCAAATGTATGAATTTCGACAGAAGGTGCAGCGCACCGCAACATAATTTATTTTTTTGTTACGGTGCGCTGCACATTTTAATTCGTTTACGTATTTAAGCTACAAATATTTCGCAGCTCTGCGCTCTTTTTCAATCTTGATTTTTACCACCCCATCCGTCAGTTGACGGATCTTGATTTTTACCTCCCCATCCGCAAGCGGATACCTCCCCTCCTTGAAAAAAAGGAGGGGAAATAAAAAGCGCAAAGTTCAAAACTCCTGACTTACATCAATCTTCCAACTTTAAAATATTTACATTGATTAAAACTAATCGGTATAAAATCCTAAATTTGCATTTCATCAATTAAAAACAAAATGAACGCAAAAATGTTAATCATCCCTTTTTTAATATTCCTTTTAGGTTGCACACAAACCATAACAAAAACAGATTTCGACCCACTTGATTTTGTTGACCCGTTTATCGGAACCGGTTTTCACGGGCACACTTTTCCCGGAGCAACCGTGCCTTTTGGGATGGTGCAGTTAAGTCCTGACACGCATATTTTAGGATGGGATGCCAGCAGCGGTTATCATTACGAAGACTCTACCATTTACGGTTTTAGTCACACTCATTTAAGTGGCACAGGAATTGGCGACATGGGCGATGTACTTTTACTTCCATACTCCAATACCGATGAAATTAAACCAGTTGGGAAATTCGATAAAAAAGATGAATCTGCTACTCCCGGATATTATAAAGTTCATCTGAAAAATTATAATGTTACCGCAGAATTAACCTCAACAAAACGTGTTGGGTTACACCGCTATTCCTATAAAAATTCTGCTGAACGAAAAGTAATGCTAGATTTGGGGCACATTCTTCAACCAAACTGGGGACACCGGATTGTGGAAAATAGTTTCAAAATAACAGATGACAGAACTGTTGAAGGAATTCAAAAAACCACCGGTTGGGCAACCCATCATTTAATTGCCTACCGAATTGAATTTGCTGAACCCTTCGAAACCATTACGGTCTATTCTGAAAACGAAAAAACTGAACAGACGGAATTAACCGGACAAGACATAAAACTTCATTTTCAATTTACTGATTCAGAAAAACCTCTGCTTGTAAAAGTTGCACTCTCGGTTGTTGACGAAAAAGGTGCAGCACAAAATATGGCTGCTGAATTACCCGATTGGGATTTTGAAGCCACCGTTGAAAAATCGCAAAACGAATGGCGAAAAGCATTGCAGGGAATTGAAATTACAACTGCCGACAACGATGTAAAAACTAATTTCTACACCGCTTTATACCACACAATGATGTCGCCATTTACATATCAGGATGTTGATGGGCGTTACCGTGCAATGGATAAAACCATAAAAACAGCACCCAAAGGATATACCAATTACACAGTGTTTTCGTTGTGGGATACGTTCCGTGCTTTCCATCCGTTAATGACAATTATTCGACCTAAAAAGGCTGGTGAGTGGGCAGAGTCGTTGGTTCAAAAATATCAAGAAGGCGGTGTTTTACCCAAATGGGCTCTTGCTTCTAATTACACCGGAACAATGGTTGGATATCCTGCAACCTCAGTTTTAGCTGATGCAATTGCAAAAGGGTTGGTTCCAGATGCTAATTTGGAAATTTGGAAGGAAGCTGCTGTTATTTCCTCATCGTGGCAGCCAGCATGGCTCGAAAAAGTTAAAGGAACGCGAGAAGAGAATGTGATGTCGAAACATATCTATTTCAAAGAGAAATACGGTTTTGTTCCTGCTGATTCTATTTCAGAATCGGTGTCGTACGGAGTTGAAATGGCATATTACGATTGGTGCGTGGCAAAAATTGCAGAGGCTGCCGGCGACAAAAAAACTGCTGATGTTTATTTTAAAAAAGCTGCTAATTATAAATTGTATTTCGATGAGGAAACCGGTTTTATGCGTGGTAAAAATGGCGATGGAAGTTGGCGCGAACCTTTTCAACCACGTTTTTCTGAACACGAAAAAAGCGATTACGTTGAAGGAAATGCTTACCAGTGGAGTTATTTTGTGCCGCACGATATAGAAAACCATATTAAAATGTATGGTGGAAAAGATAATTTTGAGACACAATTGGACACTCTTTTTACAACCAGTTCTGAGATAGTTGGCGAAAATGCTTCAGGCGATATTACCGGATTAATTGGGCAATATGCACATGGAAACGAGCCGAGTCATCACATGGCATATTTGTACAACTGGACCAATACAAACTGGAAAACTCAAAAATATATCGACCAAATTTTATACGATTTCTATACTCCAACACCAGATGGAATTATTGGAAACGAAGATTGCGGGCAAATGTCGGCATGGTATGTTTTAAATGCAATTGGGTTTTATCAGGTTTGCCCAGGCGACCCAACTTACACAATTGGCCGCCCAATTGTTGACAATGCAAAAATTAGAGTTCCGGGAGGTATTTTTGAGATTGCTGTTTACAATAATTCCAAAAAGAACAAATTTATTGAAAAGCTACTTTTAAACGGGACTCAACTTGAAACACCTTTTTTCTCGCACAACGATTTAATGAAAGGCGGAAAACTAGAGTTTTTTATGAGTGATAAACATTAATTTTTATCAAATAATTTTTCGTGTTTTACAACTGGAAAGTACACATTAATAGTTTTCTATATTAATGTCACTTCGCAATCTCATAGAACAAAAAATATTAGGGAGTACAATTGACGAAAACAAGAACTTTGCTATTTTTTGCCATTCACTGAATTGAACAGTTTTATACAAAAAATTATAATCATTGGGTTTTAACCCATTTGTTTTGGTGTAAAACAACATCTTTTAAATGCCTAATTCTATTAAAAAAATAGAATAGAGGTTACTATTTACGATAAGAGTTTACTTAAATATTACGAAATAAATTAATCGATAATGTAAAGAATCATCCAAAAGCTTTTCCAAGTCGTTCTAGTGCCTCTTCTAGTACAGTTCTTGTGCAACCAATATTTAAACGTAACCAGCCGTCGCCTCCAGTTCCGAATTTTCCGCCATCGTTTAATCCTACTTTTGCTTTTTCCGACGCGAAATTCAATAGTTCCCTATTTTTCATTCCATAAGCAGTAAAATCGAGCCATACTAAATAAGTAGCTTCCGGTTTTAAAACTTTAACTTTTGGCAATTTTGTTTCGAAAAATTTTTCTAAAACCAGATAATTTTCCCACAAATAGTCGAGCATTTGCTCCAGCCAATCGTCGCCATTTGTATATGCAGCTTCGAGAGCAACCGAACCAAAAATATTTCCCATACCAAGATGCCCAACTCCAAGTGCTCTTTCGTAACGTACAAAATTTACTTTGCTCTGAATTATAGCAACAGACGATGCTAACCCAGCAATATTAAAAGTTTTACTCGGAGCCATAAATACCAAACTATTTTTTGCAATCTCCTCAGATATAGATGCAATTGGAATGTGTTTGTGCTCTCCAAAAATCAGGTCAGAATGAATTTCATCTGAGATAATCATAATATTATTTTCTACACAAATACTTGCCAATTCGGTAAGTTCTTCGAGAGTAAAAACCATTCCGCCCGGATTTTGAGGATTGCACAATAGCAGGAGTTTCGTATTTTCATCAATTTTCGATTTTAAATCTTCGAAATCAAAAGTGTATCTGCCATTTTCTAGTTTCAGTGGGTTTTCAACCATTTTGCGAGAAGTCCCTTTTACACAATCAAAAAACGGAAAATATACAGGAGGCTGAACAACTACTCCATCGCCCGGTTTAGAAAATGTTTCAATTGCAATTGTTAAACCTGCAACCACTCCTGGGCTCGACGAAATTTGCCCCTTGCTAATATCCCAATTATGGCGGCGTTTCATCCAATCTATTACAGATTTATAGTAAGAATCAGACTTAAACGAATATCCAAAAATCTCGTGCTCTGTACGTTTTTTTATGGCATCAACAATAAAATCCGGTGTTCTAAAATCCATATCGGCAACCCACAAAGGTAAAACATCGGCACTCCCAAAAACCTTTTCGCGGGCATCATATTTTATACAGTTTGTTCCTTCACGCGGAACAATTTCATCGAAGTTATATTTTTTCATATTCTTAAGATGTAATTAGTACAAAGTATTGAGTATGTTATTGTCTATACGTCATGCTGAACTTGTTTCAGCATCTCTTCAAATATAGAAATTTTGAAACAAGTTCAGAGAGACGTTCTAAATATTTATTTTTTTCAAATAATTCATTTCACCCTCTTTTTCAACTCGCAAAACAAAATCAAAACGGTTAAGATTTAGACAGAGTTCAAAATCTTTTTCAGGAGACCAACTCTGCTTTTCAGGATCGAAAAAACGTGCTCCCGAACCATTTCGCATTATTTCAACCATTTCATTAAAATTATTTGGTTTTTGCTCCAGTTCATTTTTTATAAATTCGGCACAAAGTGTATCCTCATCAGTCGGATATTCGCAAGCATACCCCATACAAACTAACGAAACTATTTTAGGATTTTTTGCTTGAATATATCGAACAATTGCAGCTGCGTTTACAAAACTCCCGGTAATTATTTCATCGGCATTTGTGGCATTTGCAATTCCCTGTGTTCCCGAACTTGTAGTATGCACCATGGTTTTTCCGGCGAATTTGCCATTTAATAACTGCGATGGTGAATTTCCAAAATCGAATCCCAAAGGTTTTTGCTCGTTACGCTCGCCCACCAAAATATAATCCGGATTATTCTCTTTTAACTTATATGCAACATCAATATCGCCCACCGGATAACTTTTAATAATGCCAACTTCAAATGCATAACAAGCTGTTGAAAATGCACGAAACACATCGATAATAACAGTTAAACCATTTGCAACTTTAGCACCGTCGAGTAGTTGTAGAATTTTTATTTCCATCTATTTTTTTTCGAAAGTATAAAAAATTGGATATAACCAAAAAGCTGTACTGAAAATTAAAATATTGCAGTTATCAATGTGTAAAAGTAATTTGCAGACAAATTGATTCTGTTTATTCTCGATTTCAAGCACTTTGTTGAACAAATAAAAATACATTGTAACAACGTCGTAATTTAATTGTCTATTACAGAGAAACAATTAAAGAAAAAAGTTATGAAAACAAAGAGCTGGGTTTTAACAACCATGGCATTTCTGATTGTAGCAATTGGATATGCTCACAAAATTCCTAAAATGAACATAGTTAGTGCTGAACAACAAAAAGTACTAATTACTTACGAAGCACAATTTGCCTCTCCCCTTGAAATTACTATTATGAATGATGATGGTGATATTTTATTTGTTAATAAAACCCAAAAATCTCATTCTGAATATGAAAAAGAATTCAACTTTGCAGAGGCAGGAGACGGCAAATACAATGTTTGCATAAACTATGGAAATCAGAGCATTAACCGTTTGGTATCTATTTCGAATAATAAAATAATAACTGGAGATTGTGAAAGAATGTATGAACCTTGCTTTTCACTGCAAAACGGGAAACTAGATATTTCGTTTTTTAATGCTTCAATGAAAAATGTGAACATGAAAATATACAAAAACGGAGCATACATTTCGGAATTAAATCTTGGAAATAAAATGGAGATACAAAAACGAATTAATATGTCGAGTTTAATAAATGGAGAATACGAATTAGTACTAACCGATTTTTTAAAAGAGCACAGGTATTTTGTTCAGTTATAAGTTGATTGGCTGTCAACAATTCAAAGGCTTCTGATAATCAGAGGCCTTTTTTATTACCCTTATTTACCATCTGGTTTTGTGTATTTAGCAGTTAATAATTACATATTTTGGTTTAGTATAAATATTCACGCAAAAATATACTATGTAACTATTAAACTATTTGCTAACTTATAAGTCCAAAGTCGAATAGTAATAAAAAGTAAAAGCACTGTGCATATAAAAATTGAAAATCTAAATAAGGTTTACAGCGGAGGTAATTACGCAGTAAAAAATTTGAATCTCGAAATTCCGAATGGAATGTTTGGGCTACTTGGCCCTAACGGAGCAGGTAAATCTACATTAATGCGAATACTTGTAACATTAATGAAACCATCAAGCGGAAAGGTTACTGTTAACGGTATGGATTTGGCAAAAAACAGAAGAGAAATTCGTTCGATGCTAGGATATCTACCACAAGATTTTAGTTTCTTCTCGAAATTAAAAACCTACGAGTTTTTAGATTATGCCGCTCGACTTGCAGGAATGAAAAATAGTGCTGCCCGTAAATCTGCAGTTGACCAAATGCTTGAAGAAGTTGGCTTATTTGAAGCACGCGACCGAAATGCAAATAATCTTTCTGGAGGTATGAAGCGAAGGTTGGGAATTGCTCAGGCATTAATAAACGACCCCAAAATTATTGTTGTTGACGAACCTACCACCGGGCTCGATCCGGAAGAGAGAATTAGGTTTAGAAACCTACTTTCTACTATTAGTGCACGCGACGTGATTATTATTCTATCAACACATATTGTTGGCGATATTTCTAGTACATGCTATAATATGGCTCTCTTAAATAATGGGAAACTTGCATTTGCCGGTTCGCCAGAAGAACTTGTAAAAGAGGCAGAAGGAAATGTTTGGCAAATAGAAGCTACAGAAGCCGAATACCTTCAAATAAACGAGAAATTCCCTGTTATTTCTACAATTCCGATTGATGGCGGCTGGGAAGTTCAAGTTGTATCGAATGACATAACTGGCTATCAAGGCAAACCTATTGCTCCTAATTTAGAGCATGCCTATGTACATTTTATGGAGAACAAATTAAATAAGTGGACAACTGCATAAACATATAAAAATGATTTCATCTGTTTATTATTGTTTATTTTAAAAGGTAACAGATGTAACTCGATTTAAAATATTCACAAGTAATTAAATAATTATCATGCTCGTTTCATTACATAATATAATATCAATTTCGAAATACGAACGTAAAACTCTTTTACGTAGTTGGTTTTTCAGGATTTTTGCAATTTTATCGCTAGTGGTTTTATTCGGAATGAATTTCGGAATGATATTCGAAGGCGGTGGCGACGGTTGGGCTATTAAAAGTATTCCGAGCGCAATACCATATTTTAACCTGTTGATATTAAACATCGCGCAAGCAATAATTGCTGTTTTTTTAGCTTCCGATTTTCTTAAAAGAGATAAGAAACTTGATACTACCGAAGTAATTTATATGCGCTCGATGACCAATGGCGAATATGTTATTGGGAAAACATGGGGAAACTTGCAAGTGTTTTTGTTTCTAAATATTGCTGTTGTAATAATGGCGCTAATATTTAATGCGCTAGCACAAACAACCTCTATAGATTGGGTTTCGTATGGTATTTATCTACTTTTAATAAGCGTCCCCACATTGGTTTTTATTATGGGCCTCTCGTTTTTATTAATGAGTGTAATTCGTAATCAAGCAATTACATTTGTTGTTATTCTCGGATATATTGGGATTACACTTTTTTGGGTGCAAGCTAAGTTTTATTACATATTCGACTACATGTCGTTTAACATTCCAATGTTAAGTTCAGATATTGTTGGTTTTGGAAATATGGACGTTATTTTAGCCCACCGAGGAATATATTTGAGTTTAGGTTTAGGATTTATATTCCTTACTATTTTTCTTTTGAAAAGGTTGCCACAGTCTGAAGCAATGACTTACTTTTCGCTCTTTTTTAGTATTATTTTTATTGGTGGTGGTGGTTATCTTGCGTACAATCATATCAACAAATTTAAGCAAATAGAAAATTTCAGAACAGAGGCGGTTGAATTGAATAATAAATATGTAAAAGAATCTTTACCCTCTATTATCAGTCAATCTATTTACCTTAACCACGCAGGAGAAAAAATTGAGGTAAATACAACCTTAGAATTACAAAATAATACAGATAAAACTTTAAACAAATTACTATTTAGTTTAAATGATGGATTAAAAATTTCGTCGCTTAAATTAAATGGAAATACAATTTCGTTTTTGCGCGAAAAACAACTAATAATAGTAACCGATAATATAGAGATTATACCCGAAGAAGAGCTAAATGTAGAATTTACATACTCTGGGGTAATAAACGAAGCTAACTGCTATCTCGATATTGAAGAGGAAACTATGCAAGAAAAATATGGGAAATTTGTTTTGAATGTTGATAAACGTTTTGCATTTATTACTCCAGAATATTTACTCCTCACGCCCGAAAGTAATTGGTATCCTAAAACAGGTGTAACCTTTAGTTCTAACGATGTTAGCTGGTATCACTCACAATTTATAGATTTTAATCTCGAAGTAAAAACTACTCCAGGACTAAAAGCTATTTCGCAGGGTAAAATAAACGAAATTGCAGCCGGAGAGTTTAAATTCGAAAACGAAAATCCGCTCACCCAAATAACTCTTGCAATTGGAGACTACGAACAAAAAATGTTTGAAAGAGATAGTACTGAATTTGGTGTTTGGTATTTAAAAGGTCACGACTTCTTTTCAGAACTATTTCCTGAATCGCAAGACACAATTCCGTCGATACTCACCGAACGGTTTAACGATTTCAAAAGAACATTAAATCTTGAATATGATTTTAAAAGACTTTCGTTGGTAGAAGTGCCTGCACAGTTTAAATCGTTCGAAAGAATCTGGACATCAAGTCAGGAAATGGTTCAGCCCGAGCAAATTTTTATTCCCGAAAAAGGTTTTTTAATTGCTGCAGCAGACTTCGAAAACAGAAAAAAAAGAGGAGGCATGGGTAGAAGAGGCGACGATGGAGACATGACTCCAAAAGAGAAAGAACTAAGTGCCTTAAACGGATTCTTTAGAACTTTTATTACAGAACAAAATAATGATTATCGCTCAAGCAGAGGAAGTTTTACAGCTGTGCAAGTGGCAAATCCATATTATATTTTTCCTTTGTTATACAATTTTCAAAATAATATTCAGTCAGACAGGTGGCCAATTACTAATCGTGTTTTCGAAGCATATTTGAAAAACCAAACAACAGATATGCGATCTATGTTTATGAGCAGTATGGGAGGCGGAACAAGTGATGATGTTCGTGCAAATATTGCTTTGCAAGACAGTACTTTTAAAGAGATTCTTGCAGATATAAATCAAAAGCAGATTATAGATAATGTAATTAAACTAAAGGGCGATGTGCTATTTTCTACGATACAATGGAAAGCTGGAGAAGAGGAATTTAAAGATTTTCTTACCCAGGTTTTAAACGAAAATAAATTCAAAAATATATCCTTTGCTGAGTTTGATGAAAAAATTAATGCTGAGTTTGGTATCGAACTAATTCCGACAATGGATAATTGGTTTGAAAATAAAATTCTGCCTGGTTATTTAATTTCACCAGTAAAGGCCGTAAAAGTAAAATCTGGCGATGCCATGAAAACAATGGTTACATTAAAAATAACTAATTTTTCAGAAATTGAAGGTTTGGTAAAACTATCATTCAGACTTGGCAGCGGAGGAGGCCCTGGCAGAGGAAGAGCAATGGGAGGAGGCGATATGATAAATAAACTAATACATCTGGAAGCTAACCAAACAAAAGATTTAAGCTATCTGTTAACCGCAGAACCACGAATGGTTATAATTAATACAATGACTTCTAAGAATATTCCACAAACAATGATGGAGTCTTTCAGAGAAATAGAAGAAGATCCGAAAGTTATACCTTATGAAGGAGAAAGAATATCTGATACTCCAGTGCAGCTTGCGTTGGCTTCTGAAATAATAGTTGATAACGAAGACCAAGAGTTTGAAGTTACCAAAATTGAGAGTAAAAGTTTACTCGAAAGATTAATTGTGGATGAAAAGGAGAGTTCGAGCAAATATGCTGGAATGAGTTGGTGGCGACCTCCAACAAATTGGACAGCAACAACCAGTACCGATTTTTATGGTGAATATGTTCGTTCGGCATACTATATTAAAGGTGGCGAAGGCAATTTAAAAGCGAAATGGCATGTACCCGTGAAAAAAGCAGGTTATTACGATGTATATTTCCACCTATATAAAGGTAGGAGTTTTGGGCGCGGAAGAGAAGAAGCAAAAGGCGAATATAACATTACAATACATAGTGATGATGGTACTGAAGATGTTGCTCTTGCTGTTCAAAATGCAGAAAAAGGGTGGAATCATCTCGGATCGTATTATTTTTCTCCAGACACGGCTTTAATAGAACTTTCGAATAAATCGGAATTACGAGCAATTTACGCCGATGCAGTTAAACTTATTGAATTATAAAAGCTGAAAATAATGAAAAAACAAATAACTAAACAAATGCAAAAAACAGTAATATTTGTATTGTTACTCCTGTTTGGAGTTGTAGGCTCCAATGCGCAGGAAGCAATTACTCTTTCAAAAGCATTAATGATTGCCGAAACAGGAAGTCCTGATTTACAACTTTCGCTACTTAATCTCGAGCGATTTCAGCAAAATTTGGAAGCACAAAGAGCAGCCATGAAATCGAGGTTTACATTAGATGTTGCGCCTATAGAATATAGTAATCAAAGACGATTCGACAATCGTACTTCGGAGTGGTACACAAACGAAAATTTATCATCGAATGCACGTTTTTTAATATCACAACCTATTGCGTTTTCAGATGGTACAATTTCGTTGTCAAACGAATTTGGCTGGCAAGCGAGTAATTCAACTGCAAACAATTCTGAAAGTGAAGTTTTTTACAACAACCTCTACCTAAATCTTAATCAGCCTCTTTTTACATACAACAGAATAAAACTACAGTTAAAAGAGTTAGAGTTAAGCTACGAAAATGCCAATATTAGTTACGCAATGCAACGTTTAAATTTGGAAAAAAATGTAACGCAGTTTTTCTACAATGTTTACATGACCCAAATGAATTTAACCATTGCAAAAGAGGAGCAGGAAAATACTCAGGCTAGTTATGATATTATTGTAAATAAAGTTGATGCAGGATTAGCAGCACGAGAAGAGTTATATCAGGCCGAGTTGAATTTAGCAACATCAAAATCATCGTTACAAAATAGCGAAGTAACATTCGAAAATGCTAAAGATCAGCTTAAACTTTATCTTGGAATGGATCTATTCGAAGACATTCTAATTCTTGCTGATATTTCGGCCAAATCTGTTCCGGTTGATTTAGACAAAGCAATTGAGAATGGTTTAAATTCGAGAATGGAGCTTAGGCAGCGAGAAATTGATATTGAAAGCAGCCAATTTGATTTAATACGAACTAAGTCGTTAAACGAATTTAGGGGTGATGTAAATTTACGTTTTGGATTTACCGGAGATAATCCAGATTTGGCACATATTTTCGATAGTCCAACCAGTAGCCCATCTGTGGGTATTAGTTTTAACATACCAATTTTCGACTGGGGTGAGAAAAAAGCACGCATTGCAGCAGCAGAAGCAGGAATTAAAATGCAGCAATTAAATTATTCTGAGGAATCGAAACAGATTATTGTTGGTATTCGCCAAGTTTATAGGAATATACAAAACCAATTAAACCAAATTGATATTGCAAAACAGAACGAAAGAAATGCAGAATTAACTTACGAGATTAATTTGGAAAGATATCAAAATGGCGATTTAACAGGTATGGATTTAAATCTTTTTCAAGCACAGCTTTCAAATAAAAAAATTGCTTACAGCCAATCGTTAATTAACTATAAACTTGAATTATTAAACCTTAAAATACAATCTCTTTACGATTTCGAAACTAACCAGGGAATTGTTCCTGCCGAATTATATTTATCGGAAGAAGAAAAATAAACTAAAAGAATCTAAAAATATAAATTCATGAAAACTATAAAATTATTTCTATTATCGGCAATATTTGTTTCCGCAATTGCGTGTAACAATCAAACTACCTCAGAATCAACCGAGTTAGCTGTGCCAGTATCTGTTGAAAGTGTTAAAAGACAAAGTATTCAACAATTTATAAATACCACCGGAACTGCAAAAGCAGGATCTGAAACGGTTTTAAATTCAGAAATTACTGGAGACTATCAGCTTTTAATAAATCCGAAAACACGTCGAGAATTTGCTTTGGGAGACCGAGTTGAGAAGGGGCAAATAATTATTCATATTGAAGATGATGAATATTTAAATGGGATTGCCATTGAATCGAAAAAACTTAATCTCGAAATATCTGAGCAGGAATATGAAAAGTCAAAATCTTTATACGACAAAGGTGGTGTTACACTGCGCGAACTACGTAATGCTGAACTTTCGTCAACCAATGCACAATACGATTTTGAAAGTGCCGAAATTCGTTTAGCAAAAATGGAAGTTGTAGCACCTTTTTCTGGTATAATTGTGGAACTACCTTATTATACCGAAGGTGTTAAGGTTTCTACAAATCAACCAATGGTTGGATTAATGAATTACAACGAAATGTACATCGAAATAAATCTTCCTGAAAAAAATCTAACAGAAATTAAACTGGGACAAGAGGTAATAATTACGAACTACACTTTAACTGAAGATACAATTACAGGAGTGGTTAGCGAACTTTCGCCAATTATTAGTACCGAAACCAGAACATTTGCAGGAAAACTAAAAATTAGCAATTCTGAATTAAAATTGCGCCCCGGTATGTTTGTGAGAGCTAATATTATTACAGCTCAAAAAGACAGTGCAATTGTTATTTCTAAAAAAATAATAATGAGCGGAAACCGTGGGAAATATGTATTTGTTGTTGGAAGAAATAGCTCAGCTGACGACCGAAGAATTACTACCGGAATTGATAATCAAGACTATATCGAAATTTTAGAAGGATTAAAACCCAACGATCGTTTAATTACAAAAGGATTTGAAACTCTACGCAATGGATCTAAAGTTAAAATTATTCTCTAACAAATACCTGGTAAATTTTTGAAAATTACACAATGAAAAAATTAACACAATTTTCTGTCAATTACCCGGTAACCGTACTGATGGTAGTTTTAGGAGTTCTGCTTCTTGGCTACATTTCGTACGATAAATTGGGAGTTGACCTTTTCCCCGATTTAAATTCGCCACGTATTTTTGTGGAGATAAAATCGGGAGAAAGACCACCAGAGGAGATGGAGAAACAGTTTGTAGAAAACATTGAAGCATTGGCAATTCGCCAATCCGATGTTCTACAGGTTACTTCTATTTCAAGAGTTGGTTCTGCACAAATTACTGTTGAATACACTTGGGACAAAGATATGGATGAAGCATTTCTCAATTTGCAGAAAGAGCTAAATTTATTCAGCCAAAATTCAGATATCGATGACCTAACAATTACCCAGCACGACCCGAATACAACTCCGGTTATGGTTATCGGATTAGCTCATACCGAAATAAAAGACATGAATGAATTGCGGAAAGTGGCTGAAGGCTACATCCGCAACGAACTTGTTAGATTAGAAGGAGTTGCCGAAGTAGAACTTTCGGGACAAGAAGAGAGTGAAGTTATAATAGAAACTGATATTTACAGACTTGAAGCGCAAAACCTAACTGTAGATGATGTAAGTGCGCGAATTCAAAATTTTAATAGAAATGTTTCTGGTGGACGCATTAGCGAAATGGGAATTCAATATATTATAAAAGGTGTTTCCATGCTACAAAGCGTCGATGATTTTAGTAGTTTAATTGTTGGCTATAAAAATGTAAAAGTCGCTATTGATGGACAAAACACATCGGAAAGAGCACCCATTTTCTTAAATGACGTGGCAACGGTACGAATAGGGAATAAAGAGCCTACGAATATTGTTCATATAACAGGAGACACATGCTAACACATTTCAGTGTAAGCTGCTTTCATGATAATCACCGTTAAGTTGGGGGATCAAAAAGACGAAGGATTAGTTAACATCGAAAAAGCTTTGCCAGGTTATAAATTCACTCTTGTCAGTAATCAAGGCAAATTTATTAGCGGTGCCATCGACGAAGTTAAAGAGACTGCACTAATTGGTATTTTGCTTGCAGTCGTTCTTCTGTTTCTGTTTCTCCGCCAGTTTCGAACTACACTGATCCTAAGTCTGGCTATTCCAATTTCAATAATTGCCACTTTTAATATGATGTATTTTGGGCATCTT
>DAOVTY010000121.1 GCA_030632865.1 Bacteroidota bacterium | reverse complement strand
CCGCCCTGAGTATATTCCTGATGAAAAGATGTGGAAAATTCTTTCCCTTTAATTTTTTGCCCTAATTGCTTTATTGTAAAAGGGGTAAAAAGCTGCAATACCTTTTTAAAATAAACCAGTTCGATTATCTCTTCACGTTTTGTTTTCAGCTCATACTCTAAATGATAGTTATTTATTCCCTCTCGGGTAAGTGTTAATGGAGTAATCCCCAAAACCAAGATTTTATCAGCACTTTCATAATAAATTCGTTTATCAATTTCGTCTAACATTACATCGCTAAATCCGGCACTCCCATATCCAAAATTTATAATTGATAAATCTGACAATACTTTTTGCATTGCACGCGGCGAAACTCCTCTATATATCCTGGAGTCTCCACATATAACAATATTGTATTTATTTTTATCAAACGTTTTCTTCTTCCAAAAGCTATTGTTCTCAATCACTCTTTTTTCATCAGTTTTAGGAGCACAATAATGAAAAACTCCTATAAAAAACAATAAAAAAGGAATCAACCAAAATATTCTTTCTTTCATAATATGCTTAAAATTGAAAATATATAAACTCATGCCCCTTCCCTCTTAAAAAAATAGTAACAGTAATCATTAAAGCAACCAAGATTATTTCTGCTATTTTAAGATTTTGTTTATTCTTAAAAACATACCGTATTTTAACTCTTAAAAAAACATATTCTATCATTAACGCAAAAAACATAAAATAAAAACCATTCCTGAGATCACTGGTAATTTTAAAGTCTGTATTTGTATTAAACGAAAGCATGTTTTTAATAATAGTAATAGCATCAGCAAATGTTTGAGCCCTAAAGAAAACCCATGCTAAGATCACCTGAAACATCACCAATATAACCCCAATCCATTTTAAATTAAATTTAGATAAAAACTCAGACCATTTTAACCAACGTTCCAGACTTAAAAAAAGGGCGTGCAACCACCCCCAAACAATAAAATTCCATGAAGCTCCATGCCAGAAACCTGAGATTATCATTGTTATCCACATATTTAAATGACTCCGAAACAATCCTTTCCGGGAGCCTCCTAAAGGAATATATACATAATCGCGAAACCATGTGGACAAACTTACATGCCAACGTTGCCAAAACTCTTTGAAAGAACTGGAAAGATATGGATGATTGAAATTCATTTTGAAATGAAATCCCATAATTTTTGCTAACCCTCTGGCAATATCGCTGTAACCACTAAAATCTAAGTAAATCTGAAATGCAAATCCTAGCATAATAAGCCACCAATAAACAGAAGAATGAGTTTGATTAATATCGGCAAAAGCAGTATTAACCATTGGAGCCAGATTATCAGCCAACAATACTTTTTTAAAGAAACCAAATGCAATAAGCTTTACTCCATTCCAACGTTCAACTTCGCTGGCATGCCTCATTTTATCTAACTGTGGCAAAAGAGTTTTAGAACGAACAATTGGGCCAGCAACCAATTGAGGAAACATTGACAAGTAAGCAAAGAATTTGAATATGTTTTTTGTTGGTTTCAAATTACCTTTATACACATCAATTGTATAACTCATCGACTGGAATGTATAAAAACTAATACCAATAGGCAAGATGTATAAAAAATCAGGATGACTCCGGGTTAAATTAGCAGTAATATCAAAATGTTTAAACAGCTCATCTGCCTGGGTTAAAATAAATCTACTATACTTAAAGGCAAATAATATTCCAAGGTTCGCAATTAATGATAATACTAAAAATGGCTTACGTATTTTCTTGTTATTAAAAATTGCCATTCCTGCAAAGAAATCAATCAACCCGCTACCAATAATCAAAAAAAGAAAACGCCAGTCCCACCAACCATAAAAAACAAAGGAAAAAAACACAATATATATCCAGGCTAATTGTATCTTTTGTTTCTTAACGATCCAGAAAAAACTAAAAAATGCTACTGAGAAAATTAAAAAAATTAGCGAATTAAAAAGCATTTATAAAAATTTTACTTGATACAATTCTACACTATAAACCGAAATTATTACTTTATAAATGCAAAATAAAAATTAAGTTTATTTAGTATTGCTGTAAGGTTGTTTTGTTTCCCTGTTGTATTTGAACTCAGGGATGTAGTAAATGTACTTTCCTGCTTCAACTTGAGTGCTGTCAATGGGTTCCCCAAAAATTTGACGTGTTGTTTCAAATTGTTCAGGCGATAAAATCACCATCCTGAATTCGGGTTTTTGGTACTTCCCTTTGTCATAATCATAATACCAGTTTCTGTTCATCACATGGTACCACAAATTCAGTTTTTCGTTAATAACTGTGTAGAACCGAACGTTTTGTTTTGAAAACATGGTGGTATATTTTGCATCCCAATAACCTGCTACTCCATATTGCAACTGGTGTTTTTGTGCAAACTGATCAACAGCTTTTACCTTTTCCGGGTAGTAGGTAACTACTTTTTTAAAATTCGCCACAACTGGCTCCTGTATAATAGTTTTAACAATTATAACCCCATAAACACACATTAGCCCTCCTATTACCCAGTTTTGCCACTTTACCGACTTTTTATAACGAGTAAAGTAATAAATAATAAACACCACGTTAAATAAACTCAAAAAGAAAGATAGGGTAGAATAACGAATACACGATGGGCCTAGATAATAACCATTAACAACCGGGGTAAACAAGGTTAAAAAAACACTAGTTAAAGAAAAAATTATAAAATACCAATAGATGTGTGTATTCTCTTTTGCTCGTTTAAACCAGGAAGTTTGTTTTGCAATACGGAAAAAAAGAAAAAGCAAAATGAAAAATGAGAACACGGTTAAGATTGTAATCAGTCCTCTCAAATCGGCACTGACAATAAAGTCGGTATGCTGCGAAATCATGTTCTTAAACGAAGGGGCGGCATTACTAAAATTCATAAACTTCTCGCCCAATCCTATGCATTCATATACACTGTTCTTTTTTGTGATATTAAAAGTTATCAAAGCCAGAATTGCAGTTCCTAAAACCCACAAACCACTTTTTGATATCGTTTTTTTCTTTATCCACATAAGGTTTAACAGGAAAACAGCCGTAACAGGTGCCACAAAAGTTATCAGGAACAATCGGTCGTTAAAAACTCCCACAAATACAAAAACTAGCATGGCAATAAAATACCACCTGTTATTTCTTGTTAAATATCTAAAGAAAAAGTTCAGTGCTATTAATGAATTTATAAAGCATCCATTATGGTAGCTCTGACTAAACACATCGAAAGTATATTGAAAACTACCGTGCAAAATGGTAGCTAACAAGTAAACAGGAAAAAGCACGTTAAAAAACGTTATATAGTTGCGGTTTACTTTAGGGTTAATTCCTTTTAAAATGCTTCCCAGTAAAAACACCAATAAGTTGTATTGAATAATGCTAAAAATAACGTATGCCAACTTAAAATTACCGGCAACCGATCTAACAATAAAATATAGGGACATATCGGGAAAAAAGTTGGGAGCCCCATTAAGGTTCCAACCTTTAAAGCCAGTACCATCAACAAAAATATCTTTATAAAAAGATGCCAGGTATAATGTATCGGAGTTGTAATATATATTAAAAAACCACTCTTCGCTAAAAACGCCAAAAACCAATATCGCCAACAAAAGGTTAACTAGCCATGAACCTGCATAAAAGAGTTTACTCGTATTTACTTTCATTCTAAAATATTCTGTGTTTCAATATTATTTATTTAGCCGTTCGTTATCTTGAATATCCATCCACATGGCAAATAATAATGCCTGGAACCCACTAATAAACAAAAATATAAAAGCAAGTACTGTCACTGGGTTGGCAGGGTTTTGAGTTAATACTTTATAAAATACTTTTACACCAAAGGGGATAGAAATGGTTAAAAGTAGAAAGCCCATGTGATAAAGAATAAACAACGGATGAAAACTTTTAAGCATATATTTCTGCCACAGACGCCTGAAGAAGCCTTTTATCAATATGGATGAAATACGCGGGATTACTTTAAAGATTTTCATTTTAGATTGCTCGCCAACTTCATAAACCGGTTTAATAGGAACTTCCTTAATTGAACAGAAATTAATATTCAATTTCACCAAGATATCGTTTGGATAACCATAAGTTGGATACAAATCATATAACTTTAAAGCTTTTAGGGCTTTTAATGAAATGGCAGTGAACGCGGTCTGGGTATCGGAAATATGCCAGTACCCCGAAGCAATTTTTGTTAAAATGGAAAGTACTGAATTTCCCCAATAACGTATTTTAGGAATTATAAGTGATGCTCCCGGGTAAATAAGCCTGTTACCTTTCACATAGTCAACTTCTCCATTTATCACCGGCATGCAAATGGCTGCTAACTCCGAAGGGTCCATTTGCCCGTCACCATCAATTTTAGCGATGCAATCAATCTCATTTTCTCGACACCATTTATAACCATTGGCAACAGTTGCTCCAACACCACCGTTTTGTAAGTTATTTATTAATATAACTCTCGACTTTTTCGGAGTAGGGTTATATATTTCATGCGGGAGATAATGAACAGTTTCTAGCTCAATTTGTGTCCTTAAAGCTATATCAACTTGATTAAAGCGACTTACAGCAACCTCAATTGGTCCGATACGTGGCGAACTGTAATCATTTGTTTCCTTGTCGATAATGCCTTTTACAATTGCAGATGTATTATCTTTTGACCCATCATTTACGATAATTATCCGATCCACAAAATCAGGGATGGAATTAATCACCAATTCAATTTGTGTTTCTTCATTATAAGCCGGAATCACTACGGCAATGGTCTTATCGTTGATCATACTTTTGTGAATAGTTATTATAAATTCGTTCTGCCTCAATTAAAGCCATTTCCTGAAAAGGAATTTTCTTCCGATGTGCTTTTTTCTCAATATCCTTTTTCCACGAAGTACATTTATTTATTTCAACCAGATAATAATCAATTTTAATTAATTTGAAATAGACTTCTGCCTGCTCTTTTGAAACTAATTCAACGGCATAACTATGTAATGAAGTATCTATGGTTGCATTATCGCCAACATTTACATTCAATGAATTAAGTAATATCTTGTTTCCCTTGTTGTCTTTCATAATTCTATCGATCAACATTTCATTGGTAACCACCTGATTTTTATTATACGGGGCAACAGCTTCATAAATACCTAACCTTGCCTTTTCGTAATCGGGGTGCATGACCACATTCCAATATTTACATGTTGGATGGAGTTTCATAAAATTTTCCCAATAGCCCTCTTTATTCATCCACCAATAACTGATGGCCATATTATTGTATTGCATAATATTAAATTGATTAAATGCAATCAACACAAAAAGAGAAGCAGCAAAAATGTAATTATAAAACCGTTTCTTATATACAGAATCGATAACTGCTGCAAGAGGAATAGCCATCAGTCCATAAAAATCGATCATCGAGCGTTGCCCGAATGCTCCGCCGTACCACCAACTCCACCACGATGACAATACATAAATCATTACTGACACGTATATTATAATAGGAACAGAAAGTTTTATCTTTTTTTTGTGCAGACTTATCAAGCCAAATAACGAAACAAACATTAATGGAGTGTAAACAAACCACCCTTTTTCGTAGCTAAAAAGAATTTTCCAGATTTGAGGATTATTAAAATAAAATTTATCGCCACGTTCACCATAAGAGAAATAGAAATACTCACCCGATACAAACTTCCAATAGGCAAATTGAGGAATCCATACCAATATAAACATAACCGCCATTAAAACGATATGAGGCCATTTCCTTAATAGTAAAATAACTCGTTCTTTAAAATCCTTCCATGAGTCAATATGCCATAATGGTATTAAAATTAGGATAATGATATTTGTTGGGCGGATTAGTGCTATCAGGCCTGATATTAATCCCAATGCAAAAGTATATTTTATCGTAATTTTTTCGGTCCATTTTTCAAGAAACCAGATAAAAAGAATAATTAAAAAAAAATTATACCCGTGTGACATTGGTGCATCGTAAGTTATATAATAAAATAGATTGGTTCCTACGCCAATGGCAAACAGTGTTAACGCAATTACCTTATTATTAAAATATCTTGCAAGTATTTTCCCAAGAAAAATTAGGCTTATTAAAAAATAGATATACGTACTAAACTGCAGTGCCACATGATATGGAAAGCTATAGCCAGTAGCTTCATAGTGTGGAGAAATGGAGGCTACAGCATGCCCAATAAAAAAGAAAGGAGAATACATAATAGACAACCCCATGGAAGTTAAAATAGCTTTTTCCCCTGTAGGAGTTGTTATTGGCCATATCCACTTAGCCAGGTTATTGGTATTGTTATCGAGAAACCCCAGCGATAAATCGTTGTATATAAAAGTTGCTGGCAAATAGGCATAATACGATTTTATATCCCAAACAATAACACCTTCGTCTGAAGCATATTTATGATGATTAAAATTTACAAAAGGTATTGCCACAGCAAATAATACTATCACCAAAGTGCTAAGTGAATGTTTTTTTAAAAAATCGAACATCTAATAATGGCTTTAAATAAAATGTAAATATAAAATTAAATTTAGCCCTCTCTTCAAAAGATTGGCAAAATAAAATCATTTAATACGAATAAGACAAGACAGTTCAAGCGCATAATCACGTGTTTCAGGATGTAAAAACTGAACATTGAGATTATTCATCCCTTTCTGTTTGCTAGTATAAATTGTATCAATGTCCCCTAATTTAATTATTTTGATACGCTCTGTCTCATTGGTAAATAACCAAATTTGTGGCTCCTTTATTACTTTGTACATTTTAAATCAGTTTTTAATTTGATTTACCGAATCGTTGTCGGTTTTTTTGAAAAGTTATTTAACCAACTTGCTGCTACTACAGAAAATACCGGAACAGCCATTAAAAAATAGTTGGGAGTCTTTCCTTTTGCAATGCTTAATGTCAGGAGCAAAGCAAAAATACTACCTAACAAATAAACGCCCCAGATATTCCGTTTTTTTTATAACCCAACTTTTGACTTCAAAAAAAGAGCTGCCAAAACAAATACAACCCAAGGTAAAACTGCCCACAAAAACTTGTGTATATAAAAAATGAGTCCGAGCTAGAATCTGAATATTCCCCGATAATCCATCCAATATTATTGGTCACGAAATAAAATTACAGTCCCTCGAAACCAAAGTTGTCATATAATTGGAGTAGTGTTGGCGAGATTTTAATTAATACAATTAAAATACCCAGCATTCATTTTGAGTGAAAAAGTTGACTAAAATCTCTTTTCAATAATAGAAATGTCAACACAGAAAAAAATGGCAGCATTGTATCACCCGATTCTTTCGAAAGTATGGCTAACCCAACCCCGAAAAAGCCCAGAATAAAATTTACAACTTTCTTGTTTTGTAAAAAGCCGGCAAGCCCCACAAGGGGTGGGAATATTTTAAATGCAAAATTGATATATCCAAAAAGTTGAATGCCAATTCTAGCCAACCAAAAAAACAAGTGAGGTTTTAGGTCGTACGGCTTTCTTTTTATTTTTAGGTTGAGCCACAATCTCCCGATTCCACCATTTGTCGGAAAATTGCAGCATACAACCCCGAATCACCTATTAAATCAATATATAAGCTAAAAATATATGTCAGTACAATTAATAAAAAGACGATCCCCACAATATTTTATTTGCCTGAATTAAGAATACTGGCAGTTTTTAAACAATAAATTAAGCGAAAATTCTTTAAGGGCATTTTTGAAAATTTATTTCTTCCTAAAATCGAAGATAATGAATAATATGAAAGAGGGCGGAGCGTTAAAAAAGTGTTTTATAAACATTTTTAGCGAACGAGTCAGAATGTAGGGTTAACTATTACAAAAGATTATGATTGAGTCATATTTATTATCTATTTTATGAGAAAAGATTTGATTTTTCGGAATTAAATCTAAACTTTATGTTTTTAAAAGAACTTAATAAATGGCAAAATCGCTAATTAACACAAATGCTAAGTTTGGCACAATGCCGGTTTTTCTCATGGCACTTTCCACAATTCTTGGAGCAATTTTATTTCTCCGTTTTGGTTGGGCTGTTGGTCAGGTTGGCTTTTGGGGAGCAATCGGGATAATTATTCTGGGGCATGTTGTAACTATTCCCACAGCATTTGCTGTTGCTGAAATTGCTACCAATCAACGTGTTCAGGGAGGTGGTGCATATTACATTATCAGTCGCTCGTTTGGGCTGAATATTGGTGGAGCCATTGGAATCACATTATATTTATCGCAGGCAATTAGTGTGGCATTTTATATTATTGCATTTGGAGAAGCATTCGAACCAGTTATCGATTGGATGAATCAAAATTACGGATTTTATATTCCCGATCGTAGATGGATTTCTATTCCAACAATGGCACTTTTATCGCTGTTAATATTAACAAAGGGTGCTAATATTGGAATGAAAGCTTTGTATTTTGTTGTTGCAATTTTATTAACATCGTTGGTGTTATTTTTTCTTGGAGATTCGCCAATTAAACCTGCACAAATAAATTTTAATGCTCCAGTTGCGAATAATGAAAATTTCTTCTTTGTATTCACAATAATTTTTCCGGCATTTACTGGATTGGCTGCAGGACTTGGTTTGTCTGGCGATTTGAAAGATCCCAAAAAATCAATACCTCGAGGTACTTTATGGGCAACGATTGTTGGTATGTTGGTTTATGTTGCAATTGCATATAAATTTGCCATTTCTGCTTCGCCAGAAGATTTAGTTAGCGACCAATTAATTATGAGTAAAATTGCTTTGTGGGGACCAATTATTCCCATCGGTTTGGGAGCAGCTGCATTAAGTTCGGCACTGGGGTCGATAATAGTT
>DAOVTY010000095.1 GCA_030632865.1 Bacteroidota bacterium | reverse complement strand
TGGAGCTTGCAAAATACTTTCCTGTTCAACACCGATTTGCAACGATTTTACACCATTATAAAGTGGAAAATTGATTGTAAAATATTGTAATTTATTATCCTCAGATTTGTACAATTCATACTGATAATTTACTGAATCGTGCGGAAAACGAGTTGTACGAATATAACGTTGAATTCCATTTTTACGAACATACAAATCGAAACCACTTTGTCCGGTTGCTGGCATATGGTACATATTCGATCTTCCGGCAAGTTCAACTTTTACCAATATCTTTTTACTGTTTGTGCTAAACCTAACTTGCCCTCCTGCTGTATGATTCGAAAGGTCATCAACATGTTTTGTAATTTCCCAATCGGGATTAACAGGAAGCCGCCGGTAAACACCATCATTATTTATCCATTCGAACCCCACCAAACCGAAAGGTTTTTCATGCGCGTCGAACCATACAATTCCATCGGCATCAGCCTTTTTCAAAACCATGTTAGCGTCCATTTTCCACGCACTCGATACTTGAGAAAAACCGTAAAAACTTATTCCAAAGAAAAAAACCAGAATTAATAATCTAGGATAGAATGCTTTATTTGTCATAAGAATTATTTTCGTTTATTCGTAAAGATTAATTTGTTTTCAAATTAATCACTTGAATGAATCCCTAAATGTAGGTAATAAATCTTTACACATCTGACAGGGATATTATTTCTTCCTACGATTTGATTTTTGCATGCTTTTTTATTATAAACGGACTTAGGAAAGTCCGACTCCAATCACTGAGGCTTACGTAACTCCCTCATTATTTTAGTGAATTTCATGGTTATTTATAATTTACCAAACCCAAAATTTGCTGCACTTATTTTAAACTTCTACTTTTACACAACTTAAAACAATTATATGCAACCCAATTTTAAACAGCTAAAATCCCAACTCGAAGGCGACCTTTCCGTAGATAACGTTCAACGCGTTTTGTATTCAACGGATGCTTCGCAATACAAAGAGATGCCGCTTGCTGTTACCAAGCCAAAATCGGTTAACGATATAAAAAAGATAATTGCATTTGCCAGCGAAAACAGAACATCTATAATTCCGCGAGGTGCAGGAACATCACTTGCAGGGCAGGTTGTAGGCAGCGGAATTGTTGTCGATATTTCTAAATACATGAACAACATCCTCGAATTTAATAAAGAGGAAAAATACGTAATTGTTGAGCCTGGAGTTAATTTGGCTGAACTAAATCTTTTTCTTGCTGAACACAATTTACAATTCGGACCGGAAACTTCAACTGCTAATCGTTGTGTAATTGGTGGAATGTTAGGAAACAATTCGTGTGGGTTACACTCAATAGTTTATGGTAGTGTGCGCGAACATATTTTAGAAATCGATGCAATTCTTGCTGATGGTTCTGAAACAACTTTCAAAGCACTTTCGAAAGATGAATTTCAGCAAAAATTAAATAACAATCCGAATAAATTTGAAAAAGCCATTTATGAAAATATAAATGAAATTCTTTCTAATTCTGAAAATCAAAAAGAGATTCGCGACAAATTTCCAGCACCCGAACTAACCCGCCGAAATATGGGTTACGCAATTGATACTTTGTTAGATTCAGAAATTTTTACTGAAGGTGGCGAAACATTCAATTTTTGTAAACTGCTAGCCGGCTCGGAAGGAACACTCTCGTTTTCTATTAGAATTAAATTGAACCTCATCCCTCTCCCACCAAAATACAAAGGGCTTGTTTGTGCACATTTTAAAACTTTGGAAGAGTCGCTGCTTGGTAATTTAGTGGCACTAAAACATAATCCTACAGCAATAGAATTAATGGACGATGTTATAATGGAATGCACCAAAGCTAACATCGAACAAAACAAAAATCGCTTTTTTGTTAAAGGCGAACCTGGTGCAATTCTCATAATTGAATTTAGCTATGAGACAGAAAAGGAGTTAAATACAACTGCCGAGTCTCTTGAAAAAGATTTCCGCGATGCTGGATTGGGATACCATTTTCCGTTGGTTACCGGTGCCGATAAAATAAAACGAGTTTGGGCGTTGCGCACTGCTGGGCTCGGACTGCTTTCTAATATTCCCGGCGACAGAAAAGGTGTTCCCGGAATTGAAGACACCGCCGTTCTTCCAAAATATTTACCCGATTACGTTGCCGAATTAAAAACAATACTAAAAAAACTTGGACTCGAAAGTGTTTATTATGCACACATTGCAACCGGCGAAATTCATTTCCGTCCGTTAATTAATTTTAAAGACCCGGCCGATGTTATAATTTTCGACCAGCTTATGAACGATGTTGCGGAGCTGGTAAAAAAATACCGCGGCTCCATGAGTGGTGAACATGGCGACGGACGAGTTCGTGGGAAGTTTATACCATATATGTTGGGAGAACACAATTACCAACTTATTAAAGGGTTAAAAAAAGCATGGGATCCAAATAATATCTTTAACCCAGGTAAAATTATTGATACACCACCAATTACCGAAAGTCTCCGTGTTATTCCGGGGAAAATAATTCCTGAAATTAAAACAACTTTCAATTTTTCGAAAAATGGTGGTTACTTCAAAAGTATTGAGAAGTGCAACGGCTCGGGCGACTGTCGCAAATCCGATATAATTGGCGGTACACTTTGTCCTACTTTTATGGCTACCCGCGACGAGGATAAATCTACCCGTGGACGTGCCAATATTCTACGCGAATTTCTTTACAATAACGAAAAGGATAATCCTTTCGACCACAAAGAAGTTTACGATATTCTCGATCTCTGTATTTCGTGCAAAGCGTGTAAAAGCGAGTGCCCTTCTAATGTTGACATGGCTAAACTAAAAGCCGAATTCCTTCAAAATTATTACGACATTCATGGAATCCCACTACGTTCGAAACTGATTGCTTATTTACCTCGACTGAATCAATTGGCAATGATTTTTCGTCCCCTGTCTAATTTTATAATGAACACTTCGCTGCTTAAAAAATCGATTGGTTTTACTACAAAACGAAATGTTCCAAAACTTTCGAAGATTACATTAAACCGTTGGGTTGGAAATGGAATTCCACTTCCTGATAAAAAACCTAAAGGGAAAGTTTATCTTTTTAACGATGAATTCACCAATTATAACGAAAGCGACATTGGAATAAAAGCAATTTTGCTCTTAACCAAACTTGGTTACGAAGTTAAAATCCCCGTTCACAAAGAGAGCGGACGTACATTTTTATCAAAAGGGTTAGTAAGAAGTGCTAAAAAAATTGCAATCGAAAATGTAAAACTTCTAAAAGATATAATTTCTGATAAAACTCCTTTAATTGGAATTGAACCTTCGGCAATTCTTGCTTTCCGCGATGAATACCCAGAACTAGTTGACAAAGATTTACAATTAAGTGCTGATAAATTAGCAAAAAATTCACTCCTGTTTGAAGAGTTTATTTCTGCTGAAATTAAAAAAGGAAACATCTCTGAATCTGATTTCACTTCAGAAGAAAAACATATTTTGTTGCACGGTCATTGTCAGCAAAAAGCAATTGCCTCTACTGAACCATCTAAAAAAATGCTATCACTTCCTAAAAATTATTCAGTTAAAGAAATCCCATCGGGTTGCTGCGGAATGGCAGGATCGTTTGGTTACGAAGAGGAGCATTATGATTTGTCGATGAAAATTGGAGAGATGGTACTTTTCCCTGCCGTTCGCGAAGCAGAGGAAAAAATTATTATTTCTGCGCCCGGAACTTCGTGTCGCCATCATATAAAAGATGGAACGGGAAAATCTGCAAAACACCCAGTTGAGGTTTTGTATGAAGCGTTAGTATAAAAGACAATACCCTTAGTTTGAACAAAAATTTAGTAATGATAAAACCTGCTGCCATTATTTTTGTTTAAAATGTAAATTAAGGATTATGAATAATTTTTGGAATGAACGATTTGGGGCGAAAGAATATGCATACGGAATAGAACCCAATCAATATTTTAAACAGGAACTAGAAAAACTTACTCCCGGAAAAATTCTTTTACCTGCTGAAGGAGAAGGAAGAAATGCCGTTTTTGCAGCCAAACTAGGTTGGCAGGTCACTGCTTTCGATAGCAGTTTTGAAGGCAAAAAAAAAGCAGAAAAACTTGCCAAAAAGAACAGTGTTTCAATCAACTACATCCTTAATAATTACGAAGAGTTTAAAACCAATCTGGAAGAATTCGATTGCGTTGCATTAATTTTTGCACACATGCAACCCGATAAACGAAACGAATATCACAAAAAAATAACCGCATTTTTAAAACCTGCAGGAATTTTAATTCTTGAGGGATTCTCCAAAGAACAAATTAACAACAACACTGGCGGTCCAAAAAATATTGATATACTATTTTCCAGTGACGAATTACAAAATGATTTTGAGAGCTTCTCCAAACTAAATATCAATGAAACAGAAACTACTCTTGATGAAGGTCAATCACATCAGGGAGTTACATCTGTAATTCGAGTTTTATGCATTAAGTAATATTTTTTGTTACTTTTGCCCACTTAATTTTTATACCTAAACCATTGAAACAAAAAATAATTTCTCTGGCACTGTTTTGTGTACTATATGTAGCAAGCTATGCGCAACCTATTGTTAATGCAGTTCGCATTGACAATCCTCCTGTAATCGACGGACTAGTAAATGATGAAGCATGGGAAAAAGCACATGTTACAAGTGATTTTTATCAACGAGAACCCAATGAAGGTGAACCTATTACAGAAAGAACAGAGTTTCTAACTTGTTACGATGCCAACTATATTTATTTTGCTGCAAGATGTTGGGATAATCCAGAAGATATTACGGCAAAAGAGATGGCTCGAGATGTAAGTTTAGCTAACGACGATCGTATTCAAATTATATTAGACACCTACCTGGACCACAGAAACGGATATTGGTTTCAGATAGGTCCTCGTGGTTCAATCGGAGATGCCTTGGTTAGCGAAAACGGTACTTCTTTTAATAAAGAATGGGATGGACTCTGGACCGGAAAATCAAAAATTACCGATTATGGATGGGAGACTGAAATAAGAATACCTTTTAAAACAATGGGATTTGATAAAGACAGCAAACAATGGGGGATAAAATTCATTCGACATATTGTTAAAAAATTAGAGTCTGGATATTGGCCAGAAGCAAATTTAAACACCCACCGTTTTCAGGTTTCCGATGCCGGTATTTTAGATGGAATTGAAGATATTACTCAAGGAATTGGACTAGATATTTCGCCATATATAGTTACAGGAATAGATACAAAAAATGGAGAAGAAAATAATTTAAAACTCACCGGCGGACTAGATTTATTTTATCAAATTACACCAAGTTTAAAATCGTCGTTAACAATTAATACTGATTTTGCTGAAACTGAAGTGGACGATCGGCAAATTAACCTTACCCGATTCAGCCTTCATTATCCCGAAAAAAGAGCATTCTTTCTTGATGGAGCCAGTTATTTTCAATTTGGAATTGAGGGAGATCGAACAAGTTCTGTGGCAAGTAAAATAATACCTTTTTTCTCGAGACGAATGGGATTAGATGAAGATGGTGCTCCGATTCCAATTAACGTTGGAGCAAAGCTAACGGGGCAAGTTGATAACTGGAACATTGGAATGATGCACATTAATGATGACAGTGAAACTGGACAGAATAATTATTCTGTAGCCCGTGTAACCCGAAACCTAGGCCAACAATCGTCGATTGGATTAATAGGAACGTATGGAAATGCTATGGATACAATTGGAGGAGAATCAAATTTAGTAACCGGTATAGATTTAAAACTTTCGACATCTAAATTTCAGGGAAATAAAAATGTTTCGTTCTTTCTTTTCGGATTAAAATCAAATACCAAAAATGTTGATGGTAAAGACGGAAGCTGGGGTGCTCAGATTAATTATCCAAACGACTTTATAAGTGCTCGTGCTGGATATCACCAAATTGGAGAAAACTTTCTTGCAGGAATGGGTTTTGTTCCACGAACCAATATCAGAGAATCTTACGGTGAATTTGAACTTGGTCCACGCCCAGGAAAATGGGGAATTATGCAAATTCAGTTAGGTGGAGAATTTGATTACATAACAAATCTAGCAACCAATGCTATAGAAACACGAGAGTTTAAAATTAATCCATTGGGAATTCGATTTATGTCGGGCGAGGAAATAAGCTATTCGTTAGTTAGCCAGTACGAAATGCTAACTGAAGATTTTAACATTTTTGAAAATTACATTATCCCAAAAGGAACATACGAATGGTGGAAACAACAAATAAGATTGGAAACGAAAGGTGCTAGAAATATTTGGGGTAATGCAACTTATAGTTTTGGAAACTTTTATAATGGTAAACGGCAAGATATTGTACTAAGAGCAAACTGGAAAGTTGCTGTACCACTTTTCGTTGGAACAACTGTAACTCGAAATAACATTGAACTTCGAGAAGGTAGTTTTACCGCAAATATTTACCAAATAAATGCAAATATTTTATTTAGTCCTAACTTAACATTGTACAACTATTTTCAGTACGACAATGCCAGCAACAGTGTAGGCTGGCAATCACGGATCCAGTGGATTTTAAAACCTGGAAATGAAATTATTTTAGTTTGGACTTCTAATTTCTTAGAATCTGATTCTGATTCTAAATATTATATGGACGAAAGTGCTTTGCGTTTTAAAATAAAATACAATTTTAGATTTTAAATTAGAAAAAGTTATAAAGTTTGCAGCAGTTAAAAGCAAACTGGTAACCCTTTTATAAATCTTTACGTTATACAATTAATATCTCTACATTCGAGTAGGAAACATTCAAATATTCGAAAACAAAATTTCGAATAAAAAGGTACTAAAACATTAAATTAGAGAGAAATAAAGGAAAAGACTTGAAAAAGAGGTCTGTATTTTTGTTTTGTAAAAAGTAATTATTTATACTTGCACTCGGGTTTAAAAAATACCCATCCTCACATCAATTGTTCCAATTATTTAATCAACAATTAAAATCAACAAAAAAGGAATAACATTTTTATAGTATGCATGATATTTTAGAACTTAACAAGAAACTCCTTCCCGAGCTACGAGGCATCGCCAAAGAGCTTGATATAAAGAGAGTTGAGTCTTTTAAAAAACAAGATTTAATTTATAAAATTCTTGACACACAAGCTGTTTTTGAAGCTGAGAAAAAGGGAAATAAAGGTTCGCAAAAAGAACAACAAAAAAGCGACAAAGGAATTAAAGGCTTTTTTACAAAGAAAGCACCTGTTAATGAAAATCAGGAAGTTTCAAATGATGACAACAAAAAAGCCAAACGTCCTCGCAGAGAACGGGTTGAACCAATAATAAAGCGAGAAAAAATTGAATCTGGCAAAAAAAGACATACACCTAAAAAAGATTTAGGTGGAGCTCAGTCACGTCAGGATCAAATAAAATCAATTATTAGTGGCTTTAATCGTGAAAAGCCGCAGGAAACTGCTAAAGATGAAAAACCTATAGTAAAAAAAGATACTCCAATTGAGGAAACTAAACCTCGTATTGAAGTTAAACTACAGTCGCAAAAGCAAAATAAGGATCAGGAGGATAAGCAACAGGTTCAACAAAAACCAAAAGTAAAACTAAAAACAGAAGAGTCGCCAAAAGCGCAAGAACCTGTTAAAGCTCCTTCTATAAAAGTAAATAGGGAAAAAGGAGTTACTGAAGACAAACCGAAACAACGAGATAAAAACGATAACCAAAATAATCGTAAAAAATCTCGTCATTACGAATTTGATGGAATTATTACTAATACCGGTGTTCTCGAAATTTTACAAGACGGTTATGGTTTTATGCGTTCAGCAGATTTTAATTATCTGAATTCGCCCGATGATATTTATGTTTCGCAATCGCAAATAAAACTGTTCGGATTAAAAACCGGAGATACTATTGAAGGTACAATCCGTCCACCAAAAGAGGGCGAAAAATATTTCCCACTTATTAAAGTGCTTAAAATTAACGGAAGAAGCCCCGATTATATTCGCGACCGCGTTCCGTTCGAACATTTAACTCCACTTTTCCCTGATGAGAAATTTGTGTTGACAGGAAATGGACATGATAATATTTCAACCCGAATTATTGACATGTTTGCGCCTCTTGGAAAAGGACAGCGTGGATTAATTGTGGCTCAACCAAAAACAGGTAAAACTGTTTTATTAAAAACAATAGCCAACGCAATTGCTGCAAATCATCCTGAAGTTTACATGATTGTATTACTAATTGATGAGCGCCCTGAAGAGGTGACCGACATGTCTAGAAGCGTGAATGCAGAGGTTATTGCATCTACTTTTGATGAGCCGGCAGACAAACACGTTCGCATTGCAAATATTGTTTTAGAGAAAGCAAAAAGAATGGTAGAATGCGGTCACGATGTTGTTATTCTACTCGACTCGATTACTCGTTTGGCACGTGCATACAATACTGTTCAACCTCCGTCGGGCAAAGTGCTTTCTGGAGGTGTTGATGCAAACGCACTGCATAAACCAAAACGATTCTTTGGTGCTGCAAGAAACATAGAAGAAGGCGGATCTTTAACTATTATTTCTACTGCGTTAACCGAAACAGGTTCGAAAATGGATGAAGTAATTTTCGAAGAATTTAAAGGAACCGGTAACATGGAACTTCAATTAGACAGAAAACTTTCTAACAAGCGAATTTACCCATCTGTTGATATTACCTTGTCGAGTACACGTCGCGAAGATCTTTTATTCCAGAAAGATGTGTTAGACAAATTATGGATTCTACGACGTTTCCTTGGAGATATGAATGCTTTGGAAGCAATGGAATTTATGAGAACACGTTTAATGCGAGCAAAATCGATGGAAGAGTTTTTAACTTCGATGAATGATGGATAGAAAAACAAATATGAGGTATAATAGACAAAAAGGAGGCTGTTTTTAGTTAGTTTTTCCCAAGTGGACAAAAAGGAGGCTGTTTATTTAACAGTTTTTTGATTTTTATTTACAGGTATTTTACCTTTGATTTGTCAAGTTAAACGGATGTTGGCTCTGCTGGAGAGCAACCAATCAAGGGATAGGCTTGATGACCGATAAAAATGTCAAGAAAAAGGAGTTCTATTGAGCTTCTTTTTTGATATTTTTAGAGGTCTTTATGCCTTTAAAAACTCATCAATAAATTTGATTTTTCTTGCTTTTGATAATCCATTATGATTTCTAAGTTTATTCTTTAAATCTGAAAAATGTCCATCAATTGCATTGGTGGTATTGGGTATATTTAACTCCATATTATCATACCAAGTAAAGAGCCATTTAGAGTTAGTTTTTAGACTTCTGTAAGCACTTCTTAATCTTTTGTGGGTGTAGTGGCTTTTTTCTGTTTCAGGATTGGTTGTTCGCTCATTCAAGAATGTTTTCCACTTAGTAAACCAAAGTTCTAAGCCTCCTTCAAAAGATTCTTTATCTGTATTTTTCATCATTGCAACAAACTCTTTAAGCTCAATAGAAGCAGGAAGTTTGGGGCTTTTGGTTATATATCTACGAATGATAGCTACTTGATGAAACTGACACATTTGAACAGGGATCTTCTCAAATGATTGCAACAAACCTCTACGACCATCACAAACAATAGCTACTACTTCAAATCCTTTAGATCTCAATTCATTTATGCCTTGAATGTATAAGGCATTGGTTTCTGATTTTAAGTAATGTTTTAATAGATTTTCTTTGGTATAAGCATCTTTAAAAAGCATCACTCCAAAGTCTCTTCCCCAATAGGTTGTATCCATTAAAACGACAACTTTCTTTGGCTCTTTTTTGGGAATGCTTACTTTGTATAAATCAATTTTTCGTTGAATGGTTCGCTTGGAACAATTATACTTTTTTGACAACTGTTTATAAGTTTGTTTTCCTCTAGTATATTCATTCCAAATGATACTCGGTTTTGACCTTATTCCACTTACAAATTGTTTGCCACAGGCATAACATTTATACTTTTGTTTATCGTTACGAATTCCATTTTTCTTTGTGATAGGACTGTTGCAATAAATGCATTTTTTTTATTCAAAGCCTTTGATTTAAGATTAGACCAACAAAAATAAGGGATTCGGAGCTTTTCAGCCTCCTTTTTGTCTATTACGCCTAAATAAATATCAATTACACATACTAACAAGCTGTTCTTAGCCTTATTTATGAACAAAATTATTAACAGTTTAATTTTCTTGTTTTTATTTATTGCCTTAATGGTGGTAGTTTACTATTAGAAATTGATCAGATACTTTTA
>DAOVTY010000264.1 GCA_030632865.1 Bacteroidota bacterium | reverse complement strand
GGTTAAAAACAAATACCAACGGAGTGTCGGCGTCTTCAGCATGGCGCGAAGCTGCTTCTGTCCCGGCTTCAACACCAGTTGCCGCATTAATAGTAATTATACTTAATGCAGTTACACTTAATGCAGAAACAACACTCCCACAAAGATCATCCATTCCTGGTGTATCCAGAATATTTATTTTCCTTCCATTGTACTCTGTGTATAACAATGTTGAAAAAACTGAATTACCATAATCTTGCTCAATTTGATTGTAGTCAGATACCGTATTTTTTGCGGTAACCTCACCTCTACGACTTATTACTCCACCCTCAAAAAGCATAGCTTCTGCAAGGGTGGTTTTCCCACTACCAGCATTACCGATTAAAGCAATGTTTCGGATATCATCCGTTTTATAAACCTTCATAGTATATTAGTTTTATTGATTTATATTTTACCTTATTATAATCTTTGATTTTAAAGAAGGGACACCAAAAATAGTAATAATTTGTTAACAATCAAGAGGGCGAAATTGAAGTGAAAATGTTGTACAACTACTTTCAATATTTGTGCTTTCTTAAATGCTTGTTAATTAGCTTATTAGTTTAGTTTGGTTTTGATTTATTATTGCATAAATATTTATAAATAAGATGATTAACAACATAATATTACTATTTTCAAGCAAATTTTATCTATTTAATTTTGTGGCTTTTTAATCGGTAAAGTAGAAATGAAAAAACGATTTATTTGAAATGATTAAATGCCGAATTTTTATTCTATTTTTGAAAGCTTTATAAAACAGAATGTTCAGAATATTTATCATATTTTTTTTAATCTTTTTTATAACACCCGGGTTAGTTGCGCAAGAGGACTTTGTGATTAGTGGAACTATAAAGGATGTTGCAACAGGCGAAGATTTAATTGGTGCAACTATAGTTGTTGATGGTATGTTAAATACCGGAACAATCTCGAATAGCTACGGATTTTTTTCTATCACCTTACTCGAGAATAGTTATAAAATGCGGTTTCAGTTTGTTGGATACGAAACCCAATTTGTAGAATTAAGTTTAACTGAAAACAAGCGACTTGATATTGAATTAAAAGAAATTACTATTGAGCTTGGAAATATCGTTGTAACCGGCGAGCGAGCCGATAAAAATGTTACTTCGGTTGAAATGGGAAATGTAAAGCTAACTCCTAAACAAGTTGAAAGTATCCCTGTGCTTTTTGGTGAGCAGGATATTTTAAAAACAGTTCAGCTAACTCCGGGCGTTAAACCTGCAGGCGAAGGAAACTCCGGGTTTTATGTGCGTGGAGGAGGAATTGATCAGAATCTGATTTTGTTAGACGAAGCACCTGTTTATAATGCATCGCATTTGCTTGGCTTCTTTTCTGTTTTTAATTCGGAAGCAATAAAAAGTGCTAATTTAATGAAAGGTTCTATTCCTGCAGAGTTCGGTGGACGCGCATCTTCTGTTTTCGATATAAAAATGAAAGATGGCAACATGAAAAAATATGGCGTTTCAGGAAATGTTGGTTTAATCTCGTCGAGTGTTGCTGTGGAAGGTCCAATTGTTAAAGATAAAGGTTCGTTTATTATAAGTGGTAGAAGAACTTACGCCGATATGTTTTTGGTGTTTTCGAAAAATGAAGACATTAAACAAACTACTCTTTATTTCTACGATTTAAATTTAAAATCAAATTATAAGATTAATAATAACAATCGAATTTATCTGTCGGGTTATTTTGGTCGCGATAATTTTGGATTTTCAAACGAATTTGGATTTAACTGGGGAAGTATTACCGGAACGCTTCGATGGAATCATAATTTTAGCGAAAAGCTATTTTCTAATACATCTTTTATTTATAGCGACTATTCGTACGATATTAGTATTGTTGATGAGGCTGAAATAACAATCGGCTCAGAAATTAGAGATGTTAATTTGAAGCAAGATTTTACATATTATATTAATGCCCAAAACACAGTTAAATTTGGAGGTAATATTATTTATCACAATATATTGCCTGGCGAAATAACTGTGTCAGAAGGATTTGGGTTTAATCCTGAGGAAATTCCACGAACAAGAGCAATCGAATGGGCTGGGTATGTGTCTAACAGTACAAGTATTTCTGAAAGTTTTAAAATATATTATGGTTTACGTTTGGCACTTTTTAGTAATACAGGGCCGGGCAATTATTACGAGTTCGACGAGAGAGGGGAATTAATAAATACTGTTGAAATAAAAGATTTCGAGTTTATGAAAACGCAAGGTGGACTGGAACCTCGTCTTGGGCTAAATTATATTTTTAATAGTAAAAATTCAGTAAAAGCGTCGTATAACAGAATATATCAGTTTTTACATTTGCTTTCTAATTCAACAACAACAACACCCACAGATTTATGGTTGCCTAGTAGCAACAATGTAAAACCTCAGATTTCCGACCAAATATCGGTTGGCTATTTTCGTAATTTTAAAGATAACGAGTTTGAAACATCTTTGGAAGTATATTATAAAGATTTGAAAAATCAGATTGATTATAAAAATGGCGCCGAGTTAGTTTATAACTCAACTGTTGAATCTGAATTAGTGTATGGACGTGGCTGGGCTTACGGAACCGAGTTAATGATAAAGCGTAATTTTGGTAGATTAAATGGTTGGGTAAGTTATACATGGTCTAAAACAATTCGGCAATTCGATGAAATAAATAGTGGCAACCCGTTTCCGGCAAGGCACGACAGAAGGCACGATATTTCTGTGGTGGGAATTTACGATTTAACTCACAAATTAAAGTTATCTGCAACATGGATTTATTATACCGGTAATGCTGTAACTTTCCCCAGTGGTAAATACGAATTAGACGGACATGTTGTGGGATATTATACAGAGCGAAATGGTTACATAATGCCAAATTATCACAGATTAGATTTAGGATTAACGTGGCAAAGAAAGAAGACTGAAAAATTTGAATCGAGTTGGGTTTTTTCGGTTTATAATGCTTACGGTCGCGAAAATGCATATTTTATAGACTTTCAGCAAAATGAAGAAAATCCGAATGTAACAGAAGCAGTGCAGTTTGCAATATTTAAGGCGATTCCATCGGTTAGTTATAGATTTAAGTTTTAATTGAAAAATGCTTGATTGCGTAAATGATAGAATGATTGAAGAAAAAGAAATAGTAAGTTTAAGCCCGCAAATTGTAGCTTTTAGCTCGTGGTTCAAAGCTCATGGCTCGCAACTTTTTTTATTTATTATTATGCTTCTTTTCGGATGCGAAAAAATTATTGATGTAGATTTAAACGAGGCAAATCCTGAAGTTGTTGTCGAAGCTAATTTATCTAATTTTCTCAACTCGGCCGAAGTTAAACTATCAAAAACTGGAAGCTATTTTGGAGATAATCCCATTGAGAAAATTATCGACGCATCGGTAGTAATTGAAAATGAATATGGTAGCAAATATGTTTTAAATGAGGTTGAAGATGGTTTGTATCGTGCAGATGGAATTTTTCTGGATGATGAGGTAACTTATCGACTTTCTATAAATGCAGATGGAGAGCAGTATGAATCAGAATCAGAATTAAACCCTGTTGTTTTAATAGATTCTTTAGTATATTATTACGATGAAGGTTTTGCTTTTTTAGATGCAGGTTATATCATAAAAATTTATTTTGTAGATCCACCTGGAATAGATAATTACTATCGGTTAAAAATTTTCGAAAACGACACATTAAAGAATGGTAGCGAAGATTTAATTGTTTTCGACGATAGATTAATCGATGGACAAACTCTGGAAGTTAAATTGCGAGGAATTATTTTTGAGCCTGACGATACCGTTTCAATTCAGTTACTTTCTTTAGACAAGGGAGCTTACGAATATTTTAACACTTTTCAGGAATTAATTAATGTGAACCCGGGTTCTGCTGCACCTGCAAATCCAACTTCAAATATTACTAATGGTGCATTGGGTTATTTCTCGGCTTGGTCTGCCGACGAAAAAACAGTTATTATTAAGGAATAAATTTTATAATATTTCGTTTTCAATAAAATTAGTAACAATGCAAAATAATAAATATTGCTGTCGTATATTCCCAATAATATTAATTATTATCTCAACTATTTTTGCTTGTGCAATTTGGTATTTCGATGATGGTATTCATCAGTTTACATTTTTAAATAATTGGG
>DAOVTY010000298.1 GCA_030632865.1 Bacteroidota bacterium | reverse complement strand
TTAATTGAGTACTCCATTTTCGAAAAATCAGACTCAAAACCATATTTTTTCAAGTAGTCAATTTCGTCTTGACGGCTTAAAAGCAAATCGCGGGTTGGGGTAATTATTTCTATCTCGGGAGCAAGAACCTGAAAAGTAAGGTCGAAACGAATTTGATCGTTACCCGCACCAGTACTTCCGTGAGCAATGTAACCTGCTCCAATTTCTTTTGCATAATTTATGGTTGCAATTGCCTGAAAAACTCGCTCTGAACTAACCGAAATTGGATAAGTATTGTTACGCAAAATATTACCATAAACCATATAACGAATACTTTTTTGATAGTATTCTTCGGTTACATCTAAAGTAACATGATGTTTTGCACCAAGTTTATATGCTCTCTCTTCAATGGTTTTCAATTCTTCATCGGTAAAACCTCCTGTATTTGCGATGGCAGTATAAACCTCATAACCTTTTTCTTCAATCAAATATTTCACACAAAATGATGTATCTAAACCTCCACTAAATGCCAAAACCAATTTTTTACTCATAATTCAATATTTTAATAAATAGTGATTATTACGCCAATAATTCAATTATAGAACTATTCATTTTGCTGTTAGATTTAATTACATTAAAAATCTTTGAACAACGCAACACCACACTTTAGTATACTTTTATTTTTTTCTGAAACCAAAAAAGTTCCTTTTATTTTTTCTACCTATTGGGTTCAGTTTTTGAATGCTCTCCAGCAAACTTCTTTTTCTGATTCCATTTCCATTTCTATAATTCGGCTCTTCCCATTCGGGGTTATATAACATCCCGGTACAGAGACATTTTGTTCGATCTGTGCGCAAAAGAATATCCTGATTTACACAACTTTTGCAACCTTCCCAAAATAAATCATCGTCTGTTAATTCCGAAAATGTAACCGGTCTGTACCCCAATTCATGATTAATTTTCATAACTGCAAGCCCGGTTGTTAATCCGAATATTTTTGAATTTGGATATTTCTGTCGCGACAGTAAAAAAGCTTCTCTTTTAATGGCTTTTGCCAAACCAAGTCCTCTATATTTTTCGATTACAATTAAACCCGAATTGGCAACAAACTTCTTTCCTTCCCACGATTCTATGTAACAAAACCCAACAAAATTGCCTTTATCGAGTGCAATAATTGCTTTCCCTTTTTTTATTTTTTCAGAAAGATATTCGAACGAACGCTTTGCAATACCAGTGCCCCTCTGTTTCGAAGCAATTTCGATAGCATCATTTATATCATCAATATATTTTATATGCTTCTCTGTAGCAATCTCAATATCTATGTTCTTTAACTTCTTCATTCAAAAAAACTAAATTTTATTTTTCAATCCGGGCATTATCAAAATCAGGGCATTTATTAAATCTGCTTTCGATATCCCTTCACGTTGTATTAACAAAATAGTGTCGTCGCCAGCAATGGTTCCAATTATTTCCCAATTATTGGCTGCATCAATTACCGCAGCAATGCTACTTGCATAACCAGGCATTGTTTTTAGAACTGCCAAACTCCCCGAAAACTGAATATCCCGAAATCCATCGGCCAAATAATTAACTTTATTTTGCCGTACAGATTGCTCCTTTATATTACTATCGGAAATAGAATAAACATAACCTTTTGCAGGATGCGGAACTCTTGCCACTTGTAACACTTTTAAATCGCGCGACAAAGTTGCTTGTGTCAAATCAAACCCATTTTGTTTTAATCCAACTAAAAGTTCATCCTGATTGCGAATATTCCCATTCAAAATAATTCTTCTTATTTCTAGTTGTCTTTTTATACGATTCTTCATTATGAATAAATATACATATTCAATGCAAAAATATACATTTTATTTGAACAACAAGCAGAAGTTTCATAAATATTTCTATTTTTGCAGTGATTATGAATTTAAAATCATCATAATATATTCGATGAGAAAGAATATTTATTTAATAATATAAAAGATTACGAAGAATGCGTTTGAACTATTTGTTTAGTACAAGCGCTTTTTTTTATATAATAACCAAGATATGTTAGAAGCAAAAAGGGCAAAACTCACTCTCGAAGACGGTACAGTTTTTATAGGGAAATCGTTTGGAAGTGAAAGTGCAGCAGCAGGCGAGGTTGTATTTTACACCGCAATGACAGGGTATCCAGAAAGTTTAACCGACCCATCTTATACTGGGCAGATTTTAGTTTCGACTTACCCAATGATTGGAAATTATGGTGTGCCATTTAACGCACAAGAAAATGGTATTCACAAATATTACGAATCGAATAAATTACATATTACCGGTTTAATTATATCAGACTATTCGTTTGAGTTTAGCCATTGGAATGCTCAAAAAAGTTTGTCGGATTGGTTAAAAGAATACGATGTACCGGGGTTATTTGATATTGACACACGAGCCTTAACAAAAATTTTACGTGAGAAAGGTTCGATGCTCGGGAAAATTGAATTTGAAGACGAAATAGAATTTTATGACCCAAATAAAGAAAATTTGGTAGCTCGTGTAAGTTGCGATAAAAGAGAAGTTTACGGAGACGGCGAACACAAAGTTGTATTAATTGATTGTGGTGTAAAAAATAATATTATCCGATGTTTGCTCGAAAGAAATTCAACTGTAATTCGTGTTCCTTGGAATTACGATTTTACAAACGAAGAGTACGACGGTGTTTTTATTTCTAATGGTCCTGGCGATCCGGCAATGTGTTCAGCAACTGTTGGACATGTTAAATCTGTGATTGATGCAGAAACACCTATCATGGGAATTTGTCTTGGTAATCAATTATTGGCACGTGCAGTTGGTGCTGACACTTATAAATTAAAATACGGTCATCGAAGCCACAACCAACCAGTTTTGCTAGAAGGAACAAACAAATGCTATATCACTTCGCAAAACCATGGTTACGCTGTAGAAACCAAAACATTGCCAGAAGATTGGCAACCACTTTTTACTAATGTAAACGACCAAACAAACGAAGGAATAAAACATAAAACAAAACCATTTTTCTCAACTCAGTTTCATCCGGAAGCATCTAGCGGGCCAACTGATACAGAGTTTTTATTTGATGATTTTATTGAAAGTATAAAAGAGAGTAAAAAATAGCACAATGATAGATACACACATAAAAAAAGCAATT
>DAOVTY010000188.1 GCA_030632865.1 Bacteroidota bacterium | reverse complement strand
GATTCAATTAGAATTAAAACTGTAGATTTTGGTATTATTTCAATTTCTAAAGATGAAATAGTAATAGACAATTTGGTTTCAATTGAAACCACTGATGGAAATGAATTTTTGGGTGAAATCATTAAAGAAGATTCAAAGTCAATAGTATTAAAAACACGAAAACTTGGAGAATTAACCATTTCAAAAAGTGATATAAAAAGCAGGAAGGAGGTTGAGTTTCAGCAAATAAAAGAAGGTGAGTATTGGTTCGGCAATCCGCAGTCAACTCGATATTTTTGGTCTCCTAACGGTTATGGTTTAAAAAAAGGTGAGGGTTATTATCAAAATATTTGGGTGCTTTGGAATCAGTTTTCGTATGGATTATCAGATAATTTTTCGGTTGGAGGAGGAGTAGTCCCACTGTTTTTATTTGGCGGAGCTCCAACCCCAGTTTTTGCTACAGCTAAGTTTTCGGTACCTATTGTAGAAAATAAAGTAAATATTGGAGGAGGTGCAATTGTTGGAACGGTTTTAGGCCAGGAAGAAACAGGATTTGGAATTTTATACGGACTTTCAACTTTTGGAACCCCTGATAATAATTTATCTTTTGGTTTGGGTTATGGTTTTGCCGGCGGTGGCTGGACTACTTCGCCACTAATAAATGTTAACGGAATGTTCAGGGTAACCAGCCGCGGTTATTTTATTACTGAAAACTATTACATAAATATTGATGGTGAAAGTGCGATTTTTCTTTCGTTGGGTGGTCGCTGGATAATTAAAAAAGCTGCATTAGATTATGGATTAATTTTTCCAATTATTGAGGGTGTTGGTTTTTTTGCATTTCCATGGCTTGGTTTTACTATACCTTTTGGTAATACAAATTAAAACTTTGAATTTCTGAGTTAATATCTTTCTTTTTACCTTTGCACCTCAAATAATATAAATGAGTCGAATAGTAGTTGGTCTTTCGGGTGGAGTAGATTCCAGTGTAGCGGCTTTCCTGTTAAAAGAGCAGGGGCACGATGTAGTTGCACTTTTTATGGTAAACTGGCATGAGCGTGTCGGTAATATTACAAGTGCGTGCACCTGGGAGGAGGATGCACTGATTGCAAAAATGGTGGCAAAAAAACTGGACATTCCTTTTCATATCGTTGACTTGAGTAAAGACTATAAAAAAAGAGTAGTAGATTATATGTTTGCTGAATACCAAGCAGGGCGAACACCAAATCCGGACGTGCTTTGCAATCGCGAAATTAAGTTCGACACTTTTATGGATGAGGCAATGAAATTTAATGCCGATTTTGTTGCAACTGGTCATTATTGTCGTAAAAGCGAAATTGAAACGAATCGCAAAAAAATACATAAGCTTTTAGCAGGGAAAGATCCTAATAAAGACCAAAGTTATTTCTTGTGTCAGCTTAACCAAAAACAGCTTTCTAAAGCGCTATTTCCGATAGGCGAATTGCTAAAACCTGAAGTTAGAGAAATTGCCAGAGAGCAAAATCTACCAACTGCCGAACGTAAAGATTCGCAAGGAATTTGCTTTGTGGGTAAAGTAGATTTGCCCACGTTTTTGCAGCAACAACTTAAACCAAAAGTGGGTAATATAATAGAAGTGCCTGCAAAATTTATGGCAAAAAAGAAGCAGATTGAAATAACCGAAGATAACTACAAAAAACTCTGCTTTCCGTTTCCATATAAACCATGGAATGGTGACATAATTGGAGAACATCAAGGAGCACATTTTTATACGGTTGGACAACGAAAAGGGTTAAGTATTGGAGGACACAAAGAGCCGCTTTTTGTGCTTGCTACAGATGTTAAAAGAAATATTGTTTATGTTGGTGAAGGTCAAAATCATCCGGGATTGCACCGTAAAGGGTTGTTTGTGCCGACTGAAGAGATGCACTGGATAAGAACCGATTTAAAAATGAATCCGGGAGAAAAAAGGGAATTTGATATTAGAATAAGATATCGTCAGCCGTTAGAAAAAGGTACTATTCATTTAATTGAAGATGGTGCTTGGTTTATTTTTGAAAATGAACAACGAGGAATCACCTCGGGACAGTTTGCTGCTTGGTATTTGGAAGATGAGTTAATAGGGTCGGGGGTAATAGATTGAAATTCTTCGAAATTCCGGCTTAGGACTTCAAACTTTATATTAATTTAGCGAAAAATTACTTAATATGATAAAATCAATGACCGGCTTTGGAAAAGCCGAATTCGAGGTTAATGATAAAAAATTTACCATCGAAATAAAATCTTTAAACAGTAAGCAAGTAGATATAAATACAAGAACTCCTGCACTTTATCGAGAGAAAGATATAATTATTAGGAAAATACTCTCGGAGAAATTATCGCGTGGGAAAATTGATTTTAATATTTATGTTGAAAATTTGGGCAAAGAGTCAAATTCAAAAATTAATGAGCCAATTTTAAAAAGTTATTTCGAGCACTTGAGTAAAATAAGTGGCGACTTAAATGTTGCTGTTGATCAATCAACGCTGCAGGCTGCAATGCGTTTGCCAGATATTTTGAAAACTGAGTACGAAACACTTGATAAAAGTGAATGGAATATTATTTTTGAAAATATTCAAAAAGCAATTTCTGATATAAATAGTTTCCGAGAGCAAGAAGGAAAAGCTTTGGAGACGGATATTATCGGAAATGTGAACAGTATAAATAATTTGTTGAAAGAGATTGAGCCGTTTGAAAAAATACGCATCGAAGCTGTTAAATTAAGGTTGATTGAAAATCTTGAGAATTTAAAATTTAATGGCAAAGTTGATGAGAATCGTTTTGAACAAGAATTGATTTTTTATCTCGAGAAGTTAGATATAAACGAGGAAAAAGTTAGGCTCACAAACCATTGTGAATTCTTTATTGAAACAGCAAATCAATCAGTTTCTTCGGGCAAAAAACTGGGGTTTATATCGCAGGAGCTTGGTAGAGAGATAAATACAATAGGCTCTAAAGCTAACGAAACAAATATTCAACGCATTGTTGTGCAAATGAAAGACCATTTGGAAAGAGTAAAAGAGCAGTTGTTGAATGTACTGTAAGAGATGTCCAGAGTATTTAGATAATAGTAATGAAAGGCAAATTAATTATATTTTCAGCCCCATCGGGTGCAGGTAAAACAACTATTGTAAAATATTTGCTTAAGCAAAATTTCCATCTAAAATTTTCTATTTCGGCAACCAGTAGGGTGGCACGACATACTGAAATGGATAGAAAAGACTATTATTTCTTGTCAAAAAAAGAATTTCAGGATAAAATAGAAAATGATGAGTTTCTGGAATGGGAAGAGGTTTACTCAGGGACTTGTTATGGGACATTAAAAAACGAGGTAGAACGCATTCTAAATCTTGGTCAAAATGTAATTTTCGATGTGGATGTTGTTGGTGGACTTAACATTAAGAAATATTATGGCGATGAAGCGCTTGCTATTTTTGTTCAGCCTCCATCTGTAAATGAGCTGAAAAAACGTTTGCTAAATCGTTCTACTGAAACGGAAGATAAAATACAAATACGTATTGAAAAGGCTGAGCACGAATTAAGTTTTGCCAACCATTTTGATGTGATTATTGTAAATGAAAATATTGAAAATGCTTTTGAAGATGCTGAGAAATTATTGATTGAATTTTTGAAATGATTTAACTCAGATTAAACTTATTTTTAATGTTTTTATTACGCTACTAAACCTTGCTATTATTAAAGTTTGTGATATAATGTTTAATATTAAAAATCGAATTTACTGTATAATCTTTTATGAATTTGGTGTGAATAATTAATGTTTGTAAAGAAATGTTAAAATTTGTGAATTGATTTTTTATCTTTGTGATAATAAAATAATAAGGTATTCGTTTAATAACAAAATAACTTACTCAAATTGGTTAAATATCTACTTCAAATATTGATTGTAGTTGCTTTATTTTTCGCATTATTTTCATGTGAAGACGATGGGTATATGACCTCTTCTGATGCTCAGTTACTATTCTCAACAGACACTATCGCATTCGATACAATATTTACCACAATTGGTTCTACAACCCAGCACCTTACAGTTCAAAATCCTTACGATGAGAGTGTTCTTATTTCGAGAATTAGGTTAGCAGGAGGCGATTTTTCTAGTTTTAGATTAAATATTAATGGTGAAGTTGGAAACGAATTATATGAAATTGAAGTACCGGCAAAAGACAGTATTTTTATTTTTGTTGAAGTAACAATTGATCCTAACGGACAAAATCTTCCGATGGTTGTTCAAGACTCAATTGAATTTACAACTAATTCTAATATTCAGGATATTAAGTTAATAGCTTATGGACAAGATTTCAACCTAATAAAAGGCGAAAGGCTTGAAACTACTACATGGACAGCCGAAAAGCCTTATTTGATCTACGATTATGCTTTTGTTGATAGTTCATCGGTTTTAACAATTGAGCCAGGCACAAAAATATTTTTTCATAAAGGGGCGGGGTTGTATGTAAAAGGACAAATAGAGGCAAATGGAACTTTTCAAAATCAAATATCATTTTTACCAGACAGGTTAGAAGATTCGTATGAAAATATCCCAGACCAATGGAATGGTATTGTTTTATACTCAGGCAGCCACGATAATATATTTAATTTTTGTACCATCAAAAATGCAAATATTGGGTTGCAGGTTGGTAATATTGAAGACGATGGTTTTGCTTCTCTACAATTTACCAATTCTCGAATAGAGAATATGGCGTATGCTGGTTTATTTGCTCTTAAATCGAAAATATACGGTTACAATAATTTAATTGCTAATTGTGGGTTTTATACAGTTGCTCTGTTAATTGGGGGAGAATACGAGTTTTATCATTCTACAATTGTAAATTATTGGGGTAATTATTCTAGCCTGCCTCGTTCAACATCGTCGGTTATAATCTCAAATATTTTAGTTATTACAGACGGAGATGGTACAAAAACTACTTATGAGGGTGATTTGGAAAAAGCAACTTTCGGAAATAGCATTATTTATGGTAATATTTCGAAAGAGATAGAGTTGGGCGATAATAACGAAAATACATTTAACTACCTGTTCGATCATTGTATAATTCAGGTTCCCGATACTTTTGATACATCTAATAATGACCATTTTGTAAATGTGCTTAAAGGGATTGAAAACGATCCTCTATTTATAGATCCTTACGAAGAGTTTAATTACGAATTAGATACATTATCTCCAGCAACGGATATTGGTAAGTTTGAATATGCCGACCAATTCCCACTTGATATTCTGAATGAGGACAGAAACGAAGATAAAGGTGCTGATTTGGGGGCATTTGAACGAATTGAAAAGAAAGATGACGATTAGGGCAATTATAATTGTTCTCTTATTTTTATTCAGTATCCCATCTTTTTCACAAGAAAATACCGACCATACTTCCATTCTTTTTTATAACGTAGAAAATTTATTTGACACAAAAGATAATCCGCAAACGGAGGACGATGAATATGTTCCTTCTAGTGGTAGATTCTGGACACATAAAAGACTTAACAAAAAGTTACTTGATATTTCGAAGGTTATTTTAAGTGCTTCGGGATACAATATTCCAACCGTGATAGCCTTATGCGAAATTGAAAACAGAAATGTATTGGAGAGGCTAATTACCGATACTCCCTTAAATTCAAAATCATATAAAATAATACATAAAGAGTCACCTGATCATCGTGGAATAGATGTTGCATTTCTTTATAATTCAAACAAATTTATTCCGATAAATTACAAACATTATCCCTTAAAAAACAGAAAAGACTCTATTTTACGAACAAGAGAAATTCTTTATGTTTCGGGAGTCTTGAATGGTGGCGATACAATTCATTTTTTTGTGAATCATTGGCCATCACGTTATTCAGGTTTTTTAGAAACTAAACAGTTACGTAACAGTGCAGCATCACTTTTGCGGAAAAAGGTTGATCTTTTATTTGAACAATTTCGTTCACCCAAAATTGTTATTATGGGAGATTTTAACGATAATCCGACTGACGAAAGTTTGTATAAAATATTAAAGGCTAAAAAGGTAAATGGTAAAGTATTAAATAGTGCATTGTACAATTTGTCGTATGATTGGGGAGAAGATGGAAAAGGGACTTTAAAATATCAGTCGCAGTGGTCTGTCTTCGATCAAATAATAGTTTCAGGTTTTTTACTTAACTCCAATTTTGGATTAGTTGCAAAACCTGAAAATGCAAAAATTATAAACCATTCGTTTTTGTACGAAAAAGATGAAAAATATAGAGGTTTGAAATTGAAAAGAACTTATTATGGTTTCTCTTATATGGGAGGTTTTAGCGATCACTTACCGGTGCTGTTGCAGTTAGAAAATTTAGATTAGTTAGTCTTTTTTATTCCAAGTTTATCGGCTTCTTCAAGCATAAATGCAAAAGCT
>DAOVTY010000035.1 GCA_030632865.1 Bacteroidota bacterium | reverse complement strand
GGTGGTTTAGATCACGTAATGGCAAGTGGTCAGGATGTTAACATTCTGGTTATGGATACCGAGATTTATTCAAATACTGGAGGTCAGGCATCGAAAGCCACACCAGTTGGAGCAGTTGCTAAATTTGCAGCATCAGGTAAAAAAATACGTAAAAAAGACCTTGGTGCAATGATGATGAGTTATGGTTATGTTTATGTTGCACAAGTTGCAATGGGAGCTAATCAATCACAATACTTCAAAGCATTAAAAGAGGCTGAAGCATATCCAGGACCTTCGTTAATTATTGCATATTCGCCATGTATTAGTCACGGTTTACGAGCTGGCATGGGTAAAACTCAAGACGAAGAGAAGAGGGCAGTTGAAGCTGGTTATTGGTCACTTTTCCGTCATAATCCACTTCTGGAAGAAGAAGGAAAGAATCCATTTCAATTAGATTCTAAAGAGCCTGACTGGACAAAATTCCAAGACTTCTTAAGTGGCGAGGTTCGTTATACTTCGTTGAAAAAAACATTTCCTGCAGAAGCAGACGAATTGTTTACTGCTTCTGAAGAAAATGCTAAATGGCGCCATAATTCTTACAAACGAATGGCTTCCATGGATTATTCAAAAGAATAATAATAAACAGTCACCTTTCTTACTGAGAGGATAGAATAAAATATTAAAGCCGTTGTTCGTCAGTTGACGTTCGACGGCTTTTGTCGTTTAGGAGTTATTTAAATACTTTTAACCATGAAAAAAACATTTTTATTATTAATCACAATTCTACTTTTCATAAATAATTTAAATTCCCAGAATAGAGTACTCTCCACTAATTTAGTAAAGAAAGAAATAAGAGGACAAACACTTTTTTTCTTTAACGGTAAAAAATTCAATGGAATACTAGTTGAAAATTATGAAAATGGAAGTGTGAGACTTGAGTCAGAGATTAAAAATGGCAAACCAAATGGACTACTAATTATAAATTATGAAAATAGTAATTTACAAGCTAAAATAAACTTTACTAATGGCAAAAAGGATGGGCTTGTTGAGGAATATTACGAAAATGGTAAAATAAAAATTAAAGGAACTCATAAAAATGACAAAAAAGATGGGCTCTTTTATAAATATAATGAGGCTGGTCAATTATGGTGGAAAACAAGTTTTAAAAATGATTTTAAAGAATCTGAAAAAGAATATAATGCACAGTGTGTATTATTAAAACAAATAATATATAATACGGATGATGAAAATGCAATAATGGAAGAATATTATGAAAGCGGTAATTTAAGAATAATAACAAATTTTAGTAATGGCAAGCGAAATGGGCTTACTGAAGGATATTACGAAAGTGGTAAAGTTAAAATTAAATTATATTTTAAAAATGGGGTGCAAGATGGATTAATAGGATATTTCGAAAATGGCAATTTGCAAGGAAAGACAGATTTTAGTAATGGAAAAATTGATGGATTTGAAGAAGAGTATTACGAGAATGGTCAATTAAAATATAGAAGAACATTTAAAAATGGGATTAAAGATGGAGTTTTTATAGAATACTACAGTGATGGTGAATTAAAGAATAAATCTAGATTTAAAAATGGCCAAAAAATTAAATAACGCTATCCCATAAAAATGAGCTATTTTTTATAACTGATAGATATTCCAGAGGGTCCTGAATTATCAATTATTGTTTCATAACTTTCGAGACTATCAATATATTCTAGAAACTCATCAACTCCACTTATTCGCATTAAGGTATTGTGTGCAACAAAACAGCCACCCGATTTAAGTTTCGTATCCATCGCAATAAAATAATTTTTATACCAATATTTATCAGCATCACTAAAAACAAAATCGTATTTACCAGGTAATTCAGGCACCAACTTATGAGCATCGGCAAGTCGAGTTTCTATATATTTAGCCACTCCAGCCTTTTTAAAATTTGCTTTAGCTTGCATATACCTATTTTTATCAATTTCTATAGTTATAAGTTTGCCTCCTGTTTTGCTCAAAGCCCAAGCAATCCAAATAGCCGAATGACCAGTTGAAGTACCTATTTCTACAGCATTTTTATAACCATTTTCAACAATAATATCATACATTATTTTACCATCAGAAAGAGGCACATTCATATCTTTCCAATTATTAGCATTATCCTCTAAAAATAACCTAACCTTTCTGTCAAAATCATTTTCTATTTCTGGAAATTGAGCAAAAATGGAAGTTCCAATTAACAAATTTACAATTACCAATATCGAAAACTTTAAACACTTCATTTCTATTTTATTTGAATGATTTAAAGGTAGGATAAATTACTTAAACAATGATCTATATCTTACATCAAAACTGTTTTAGCTTATATAAATAACAAGATTTATTTAGTTAAAAAAGTAAAATACTATTGTTTCCTTTTTAAAAAAAAGTATCTTTGTAGTGCATATGGGGTTCAACCCATATTGTGTGTTTGGGGGTTAACATTTAGGAAGGAGACTGTTGAGTCTCCTTCTTTCCGTTTATACTTTTCGTAAATTACCCCGTTAAAATATATTAAAAATAAAAACCCTAAAACATAAATTTCATAAATTCCTATTATAGAAATGAATTTTACAAAAATATATAACGCATAACTTGCAGGTATAATTTATTTGCGAATTTTTCTTATTAACCTAGATTCGTTTAGATTATCTTTTTCTTAAAACAATCTTCTAGTCAATACAATGCAAAAATCAATTTATGAATTCTGTTAAGTTTTTTTATTTTTGTGAGAAATTAATAAAGATAAAATGAAAGTAGCAGAAATACATACTTCAAAAGGGATAATGAAAGTAGAATTTTATGAGGAAGATGCACCAAAAACAGTAGCAAATTTTATTAAGCTATCTGAATCTGGGTATTACGATGGTTTAACATTTCATCGTGTAATTCCAAATTTTGTAATTCAAGGTGGTTGCCCTGACGGGACAGGTGCAGGCGGCCCTGGATATACAATTGACTGCGAATTAAACGGTAATAATCAGTATCACGACAAAGGAGTTCTTTCTATGGCACATGCCGGCATAAACACAGGTGGCTCGCAATTTTTTGTTTGTATGAGCAGAGAAAATACACAACATTTAGATCGCCATCACACATGTTTTGGAAAAGTTTACGAAGGAATAGAAATTATTGAAGACATAAGACAAGACGACGTAATTGAAAAGATTGTAATAACAGAATCTTAATAATTGTTAAAAAATAGTAACAGGGAAATGTAAATTGCATTTCCCTTTTTTATTTAAACTAGGTATTGATTATCTATAACTTTTATACTTGAATTCATAAAAATGATTTTTATGATTAAAAAATTTCATTTTTCTTTTAACGAATTAAATATTAAGACCAAGGACTTAGTAGATCTTTTAGGATTTGGAAATGGCACAGTTCCAGAACCTTTTCCTCAAATTATAAAACAAGCATTATTGGATGCACCGCAATATTGCGATATAAAGGGAGGATATAAAATTTTTAATAATATTGAAGTCAACAGAAATAAAGAATCAATTACTATAAACAGTCAAACTTTTTTTCCTTCAAAAATTGTTACTACTCAATTGCAAAAGTCAACTTCGGTAGCTCTTTATATTTGTACTTCGGGCGAAAATATCTCAAATCATTCGAATGATATTATAAAACAAGGCGACCCATTGTTGGGATATATTTTTGATGTTATTGGCTCGGTTGCAGTTGAAAAAGCAACGGATAAAATTCAGAATTTTCTTGAGATAGAATCAAAAATATCAGGACTAAATATCTCAGACCGCTACTCGCCTGGCTACTGCGAATGGAATGTTGCCGAGCAGCATAAACTTTTCGGTCTTTTGCCTAACAATTTTTGTGGAGTCGCACTTTCCAAATCATCATTAATGAATCCCATAAAATCGGTTAGCGGAATTATTGGAATTGGTGTTGAACTTCAACAAAAAGGTCTGCAATGCCAATGGTGCAACGATAAAAATTGTATTTATGGAAAAATTAAGCGGCGGAAAACAGATAATAATGAATAAAAATTACAATCTCCAATTCTGAAAACTAAGATTACTGCAAAAGAGTTCGCACTTTAATAGAAATATCTTTCCCGTCAGCTCGCCCAACTAATTTTTTCGAAGCAATTCCCATCACCTTTCCCATATCTTTCATCGTTGTTGCTCCAACCTCTTCAATAATAGATTTTACTATTTCCGATAATTCTGCATCAGATATTTTTACCGGTAGATATTTCGCAAAAACTGCAACCTGCTCCATTTCAGATTCATACAAATCTTCTCTATTTTGCTCTTTATAAATTTGAGCCGAATCGCTACCCTGCTTTGCCAATTTCGCAATTATCTTTAAAACATCATCATCACTAATTTCTGTGCTTGCTCCCTTAGCTGATTTTGCTTCGAGCATTACCTTTTTAATATTCCTAAGTGCTTCTAACTTAACTTTTTCGCGGGCCTTCATTGCCGCTTTAATATCGCTGTTTATTTGATCGAATAGTGCCATGATTATTTACTATTAGTATTGAATTTAAAGATGATTATTTTTTCTTATCTCAATTATACAAAGTTGCTGTATGCTAAATACAGGTTTCTATACACAAGCATCCAGCATCCAATATTTTTAATCTACCTGATCGTGTAAGTATGAATTTCTATCGGATATTTTATTATCTTTTGAAATTGAGAATCTGGATTTTTGCTTTTTATATTGTGGATCATTCATCCGAATTTGACGTCGTTTGTATGCAGGTATATTTTCCAATTCATCAACGTCCTCATCGCTCAAAATTAAATAATCTGAAGTAACAACTTTCTCATTCGTTGTTTCACGTTTTTTTAAAGTGTTTGGATACAATGCTTCAAAATCACTCTCTTCCTTTTGTTTCTCCTTTGTTATGTCAAATTCAACAAAATTTTTGATGCCAGAAGAATTCTGAATTTGTGAATGAATCCCTTTTTTTGGTGTAAGAGAAGAATTTGAATCACCATCCAATAATGAGTGTTTTTCTATATTATCATTTTTTTCAATATGCAAGTCAAAAATACTTTTTGTATTAAAACCAGTGGCAATTATTGTAACCGAAATTTGCTCCCCCAATAACTCCTCCTTACCATTTCCCCAAATTATATTCGCGTCGAAACCAGCCATATTTTGTATAAATTCAGTAATCTCACCAATCTCCGACATTGTAACCTCACTATTTCCGGAAGTTATATTTAGCAAAATATCTTTTGCTCCACGTATATCATTATTATTCAATAATGGTGAGTTAAGTGCATTTTTTGTAGCTTCAATAGCGCGATTCTCGCCATCTGCAATTCCAGTTCCCATTACTGCCAAACCACTTTTTCGCATAACGGTTTCAACATCTGCAAAATCGACATTTATATAACCAGGAACTGTTATAATTTCCGCAATTCCTTTGGCTGCAATTGCCAAAATATTATCAGCTTTTGCAAACGCTTCCGAAATTCCAAAGTCTCCATACATTTCGCGAATTCGCTCATTATTTATTACCAAAAGTGAATCTACATATTGCTCCAATTCTGCAATTCCGCTAATCGCTTGTTTTATTCTTCTTCGCCCTTCATTTTTAAAAGGTATAGTAACAATAGCAACAGTTAAATAACCTGCTTCTTTACATGTCTTTGCTATAACTGGGGCTCCACCTGTACCTGTTCCACCACCCATTCCGGCAGTAATAAATACCATTTTGGTATTCTCCGACAATGCAGCTTTTACATCCTCTATATTTTCGAGAGCAGCTTTTTTGCCAACTTGCGGCTTATTTCCGGCACCTCGACCTTCGGTTAACGACGCACCTAGTTGCACACGATTTTCAATCGGGCTTGCATCCATAGCTTGTGCATCAGTGTTGCAAATAACAAAATTTACATCCCGAATGCCCTCATTGTACATGTGATTCACAGCATTTCCACCACCACCACCAACTCCTATAACTTTAATTTCAGCACCCGGTTTTTTCGGTATTGTGAAATTTGCTAATTTTTCTGTCATTTTTTTCACGTTTAAGGTTTAAGGTTCTATTCTGCCGCTTGATCCTCTCCGTCGTCAAATAATTTTGCTAACCCAAAATTTTTGAAAAACCAGTTGTCAACATTAGATTCAGTAACAGGTTCGTCAACTTTTGGTTTACGCTTCTTTATTCGTTTTTCTCTTTTTGAAACTGTTAAATTCTCTTTCCGCGATTTTTTCCTTACAGTAAAAATATTCGTTTCTGCTCCAGACATTTCAAATTCATTTTCATTTTCTTCTGGTTCAATTAAAAAAGAACTCTGAGTTTCTACTTCTTCAATTATATTTTGCTCTTGCTCAAATTCCTCTTGATCTTTATCCAATTCAAAAATTTCTGGCTCTTTTTTATCCTGAAAAGTTTGATTCGGATTATTCTCGAAACCCGTCGCTAATATTGTTACACTAACATTATCTCCCAACGATTCATCGTAGCCATTTCCCCAAATAATATCGGCTTCCTGACCTGCTTTTTCCTGCAATGTTTCAATAATCTCACCTATTTCTCCAATACGTATTTCTTCTTTCCCTGAAATAATATTCAGCAGAATATTTTTTGTTCCATAAATATCATTGCTATCCAAAAGCGGCGATTCAAGTGCCTTATTAACTGCATTCATGGCACGACCTTCGCCAGAAGAAAAACCGGTTCCCATAATAAATAATTCGCTATTATTCAGAACTGTGTGAACATCTGTAAAATCAATATTTACGTTTCCGTGAACGGTAATTATCTCTGCAACTCCTTTTACGGCGGTGGCAACAATGTTATCAGCCATTTTAAATGCTTGGCGTGCAGGCAAATCTCCATAAATTTTATACAACTGTTGATTACTAATTACCAACATACTATCTACAAACTTGCCAAGTTTTTTAATACCTTCTCTTGCCTGTTTGTTACGTTTTTCGCCTTCGGCAGGCGACGGAATAGTAACAACCGCAATTGTAAGAATTCCCAACTCTCGGGCCAGACTTGCAATAACCGGAGCTGCACCTGTTCCAGTGCCTCCACCCATTCCGGCAGTAATAAATAACATTTTAGTATTATCCTCCAGCACCGCTTTAATATCTTCGTAATTCTCTCGTGCCGATTGCTCTCCCATTTCGGGTTTATTACCGGCACCACGCCCTTCAGTTAAAGTAACTCCTAGCTGAATTTTTACCGATACCGGGCTAGATTCTAAAGCCTGAGAATCGGTATTACAGATTAAATAATCTACACCTTTTATTCCCTCTTCGTACATATGACTGACTGCATTGCAGCCACCTCCACCTACGCCAACAACCTTAATAATTGAAGACGATGTTTTTGGAAATTGAAAGTTTACTAATTCTTCGGTCATATCTATAAATTTTAATTCATTGCCAAATCATCATTATTATCATCAAAAAAACCGAGCGCTCCCTGTACTACTTTTCCCACAAGCGGCATTATTCCAAAGCCATCTATTTTTCGCCCAGAACTACGTGTCTCTTTTACAGGAATTGCTGATTTATTTACATCCAAATTTAATAGCCCAAGTGCAGTAAAATTTACCGAATCATTCAGTGCTTTTTTATCGTTTTTCGGATTGAAAGCCAAATTAGCTATTCGTGCATCCATTCCGGTTCGAAACTTCACAAGCGACACAATATTATTTAGCTTTGAAGTTCCTCCTGTTAACACAATTCCAGCTCCCAACTGATCCACAATACCAGATTTTTCTATCTCTAAATTAACACTGTCTAAAATTTCTTCCATCCTGGCCTGAATAATAAAAGCCAAACTTCTAAACGAGATTTCTTTAGCTTCCGAATTACTATGCACCGGAATTGTTACAACTTTCTGGTCGTCGGCAAAGTCGCCAAGTGCCTGACCATATTTCACCTTTAATTGCTCTGCCCATTTTAATAAAATAGAGCAGCCCTCTTTAATATCTTTTGTTACAACACTGCCTCCAAAAGGAATAACGGCTGTGTGTCTCAACATATTATCATGATAAATTGCAAGATTTGTTATACCAGCTCCAATATCTAAAACAATTGCTCCCATCTCCTTCTCCTCTTCGGTAATAACAGCTTCAGAAATTGCCAACGATGAAAGTGTTATTTCTCCCAGTTCAACTCCAATTTTATCGAAAACAAGATGAAGATTAGTTATATAAACTTCAGGAATAACTACCAGTTTATAGTTGGCAATAATTTCGTTCCCAGTTGTTCCAGCAGGATTTAATACAGTACTTTCATTGTCTATTACAAACGAAGTTGGAATAACCTGAATAATTTTATACTCTTGTTCAAACTCAACATTTTTGGCTTCGTTGTAAAGTTGGTCAACATCAAATTCAGAGACTAAACCTTTATCTGAAATATCTTTTGAATTATGAAAATCAATAGTTTTCATAAACTGCCCTGAATAGGCAATATTAACCTGAAAAATATCCTCGTCTATTTGAGATTCTAACAACGATAATACTTTTTTTACGCATTTTGCAGCTTCATCGATATTAAAAACCACTCCCCGTTTTATTCCACGCGAAATGGTATTAGCAACTCCCAGAACTTCAACTTTTCCCTGCTCATTTTTTAAGCCGGCAATGGCAACAATTTTTGATGTGCCTATGTCTATAACAACCGAAAGATTATTTTTTGAAGTCATAATTTTATCTCTTTTTTGCGACTACCTGATTATTGTATTTCAGACTAACCTCTTTATATTTATTCCAATTATTTTTTGCCAAAACCTGCATATAAAATGCCTTCATTTTTTGCAATTTTTTATGATAATCTTTTAAATCTCCAAATTCAATAATATGCTCGCCAACCAAAGGAGTTAAAAGTACTTCTCCATCTTTTTGAATATGTACCTGCTCTATTTGCGCTTGCCAAAATTTATCGTTTTCTAAATAAAGAACAAATGGCAGCAGTTTTTCGGTAGCATATTTCTCTGAAACAAACCCCGTAGTTGCCAAAACATTTGCACTATAATTTGTCGAAATTGGAATTTTATTGCCCAAATTATCTAAATAATAGCTGCCAGAATTAGCCATAATTCGTACAACTGGCTCGCGATGTTTTACCTTAACAACCAATACTCCTTTGTACGAACCACTATCTTTTACCAATACTTTATAAACCTCAGTATTTAAAATAGCTTGGTGATTTTCAATGGCAGTTTCAATTTTTTCAGAATTAATTTGAGTTAATTTTTTATTTAAAAGATTCTTATCTGTAGCTTTTACTAATCGCAACAATTCATCTTTACTAACTTTAATTAATTCATCATTTTCAAAATCAATTTCAATAGATTTGCAAACCACATCCTTACTTTCGTGATATGTAAAAGCGAGTGTGCCGATAATAAAAACTACCAGTAACAAACTCCCCACTATTTTCAACAACTTACGAAACATTAACTTTTACTTTTAAAAATTTCAGCAATATCATTTACCATTCTATCAATATCTCCAGCACCCATCGTTAACACAACATCGTGCTTTCCGTTCTGCAACATTGTCAAAGTTTCCAATTTACTCGCCAAATATTTATTTTCGATATGCATCTGGCTGAAAATTATTTCAGATGAAATTCCTTTTATTGGCTGCTCGCGTGCCGGATACAACGGAATAATTATAGCCGTATCAAGCAAATCTAAAGTGGCTGCAAATTCAACAGCAAAATCTTTGGTGCGCGAATATAAATGTGGCTGAAAAACACCTGTTATTTTCCGACTTGGATACAGTGCTTTCACCGACGAAATAACTGCTTTCAACTCTTCAGGATGATGTGCATAATCGTCGATATAAACATACTTTTTGCTTTTAAACTGCACATCAAATCTTCGGGCAACACCGTTAAAATCTTCTATCCCTTTCTTTATTTCATCGGCTGAAGCTCCTGCAAAAAATGCCAATGCCGAAGCACCAACTGCATTTTCAACATTTACTAATCCCGGATAATTAATTTTACAATTTGCTATTATTCCGCCGGGTGTTTTCAAATCAAACTGATAAAATCCACCTTCGCCATTTAAGTGCAAATTAATTACAGCAAAATCGGCATCTTCCTTTATTGAATAGGAAAAAATATCAGCCGAAGTTTTTGAAACAGTATTTAATTCAACTCCCTTTTTTATTACAAGTTTACCTCCCGGTTTTATTTGTGAAATAAACTGTTCGAATGCTTCGACTATCTTTTTTTTATCACCATAAATATCCAAATGATCGGCGTCAACACTTGTAATTAAAGCCAGTTGCGGTTGTAAATGTAAAAACGATCTATCAAACTCATCGGCTTCAACAACAATCCAGTGCGATTCGGCTTTTGGCAATAATAAATTGCTCCCAAAATTCTTCGAGATACCACCCAAAAAAGCACCACAACCGTTTTTAGTTTTATCTAATGTATTAGCAACCATTGTACTAACAGTGGTTTTACCATGCGTTCCGGCAACTGCAATTCCACTTTTTTCGTTACTAATTAATCCTAAAACTTTTGCTCTCTTAAATAATCCTATCGGTTGCGTTTTAAACCACTCCAACTCTTTATGATCGTTGGGAAGTGCCGGAGTATAAATTGCAAGCGTATTTTCAGGATTCCAGTTTGTTGGAATATTTCTGATATCGTCGTCAAAATGAACATTAATTCCTTCTTTTTGCAAATTGTCGGTAAGTACAGTCTGAGTTTTGTCGTAGCCGGCAACATTTCGACCGGTAAATTTAAAATAACGGGCGAGCGCACTCATTCCAATTCCTCCAATTCCAAGGAAATACACATTCTTTATTTTGCGAAGGTCATTCATTATCAGACTAATTTTTCAACCTCATCAACAATTGTTTTTGTTGCTTCAGGTTTTGCCAGAGTCCTAATTTTTTCTGACAGATTTTTACATTTTTCTAAATCATTTACAACTTTAAAAGCTGTTGAAAATAATTTCTCATCAATCTCATTATCCCTCACCATTAATGCAGCATTTTTCTCTACCAAAGCCATTGCATTTTTAGTTTGATGATCTTCGGAAACATTTGGCGATGGAATTAATATAGTGGGTTTACCAACAAGACACAACTCCGAAATTGTTCCGGCTCCTGCTCTGGAAATAACCAAATTAGCAATTGAATATGCCAAATCCATACGCGAAATAAACTTGTGTATTCGCAAATTATCAGGCTTCCGATTTTTCAATTTATCCTGAATTTCATCGAAATAAAAAGCTCCGGTTTGCCAAATTACATTTACTTCTGAATTGGCAATTTTATCTATATTTTTTAAAACTGAATTATTAATTGAACGGGCACCAAGGCTTCCGCCAATAATCAGAATAACTTTTTTATTTTCTTTTAAACTAAAATATTCGGCCGCTTCTTTACTCTCTTTAATATTTTCAATTAGGTTTGCGCGAACCGGATTTCCTGTAAAAATAATTTTTTCTTTAGGGAAATAACGCTCCATTTTATCGTAAGCCACGCAAATTGCCTTCACTTTTTTGCTTAGTAATTTATTTGTAATTCCGGCATACGAATTTTGCTCTTGTATTAAAGTAGGCACTCCATTTTTTGCAGCTGCACGCAAAAGCGGACCACTGGCAAAACCTCCAACACCAATTGCAATTTGCGGTTTAAACTCTTTCACAATATTGCGAGCTATTGACGAGCTTTTTAATAAACTGGGAAAAAACTTAAATATTTTCAAACTTGGCTTACGAGGAAATCCCATAACTGGCAAGCCAATAATTTTATATCCGGCATCTGGAATTTTCTCCATCTCCATACGTCCTAAAGCACCCACAAACAAAATCTCGCAATCAGGATTTCGTTTTTTAATTTCGTTGGCAATAGACAATGCCGGAAAAATATGTCCCCCGGTTCCACCTCCACTTAATATAACTCTCTTCAACTTCACCTATCTATTTTTTTAAACTGTCATTTTTCCATTTCATAATCCTCGTCGGGTACATTTACTTGCACAGGACGATCTTCAACTTGACGATCTTTTTGTGTTTGATAACTCACACTTAAAATGCATCCGAATGCAATGGAAGTAAAAATTAGTGATGTACCTCCAAGACTTACCCACGGCAATGGTTGCCCGGTAACTGGCAACGCTCCACTGGAAACACCAATATTTATCATTGCCTGATAAACAAGAATTAATGTGAGCCCGGTTACCATAAATGCCGGAAATGTACGGGTTGATCGCTTCACAATTATCACTCCCCGATAAAAGAAAATCAGATAAAGGAAAATTACACCTGCCCCAAAAATTAACCCGTACTCTTCAATAATTATTGCAAAAATAAAATCGTTATAGGCTGCTGCCATATAATTACTTACATCAGAATGGCCTGGACCTTTTCCTAATGTGCCTCCAGAATAAATTGCCAGCTTTGCATAATCAGCTTGCGTAATCCCTTTTTCTTCGTTGGGGTCGCCAAATGCAAATCTTTCCATTCGTGCTTTTATAGTGTGTACACGAGCAAAGCTGGAAGGCAACATATCTGCCGTATAATAGATTAATAAAATAAATGCGATTCCAATAGCAACAACAGATAGCAAATATTTCATAGGAATTCTGCCAATAAACATCATTGTCATTATTGTGGCAAAAAGGAGTGCCGATGTTGAAAAATCTGATATAAATATTAGACTGCATACAAGCATTGTAAATAGAATAATTTTTTTGAATGCTTGAAAGAGATCATTTTTAGTACTTTGTTTTTTACCCAATACTTTTGCCGAAAAGAGAATTAACGAAATTTTCGCAAGCTCGGCCGGTTGAAACGAAATACCCAAAATAGTAATGGTTCGTCCACTTCCATCAATCATTCCGGTACCCTTCATTACTACAGCAAAAATTAACAACCCAATACTTAAATACAATGAGTAGTTTGCTATAATCGAATAAAACTTAACAGGTAACACATTCACCATAAATAAGATAACACCAAAGCCAAGCCCAAGGAATACAACCTGACGAATTAAATAATGCAGCGTATTCCCGGATGCTACGCGATATGCCAAAGCTCCGGTTGAGCTATAAACAATTAGCAACGACAATATTGACAGAAGCATCAATACAAACCAAATTACACGGTCGCCTTTTAATATTTTACCGGTAGCAAATTCCATTTCTACAAATTTCTAACTTGTTTTTTAAATTGAATTCCACGGTCTTCGTAATTATCAAACAAATCGAAACTGGCGCAGGCAGGCGAAAGCAAAACTGTATCGCCATTACGAGCAAGGTAGTATGCAGCTTTTACCGCCTCTTCCATATTCGAAACATCAACAATATTTTTTACATCCCCTTCGAACGAATCGTGAATTTTTTTATTGTCTTTTCCTAAACAAACAATTGCTTTAACTTTTTTACTTGCAAGCCCTTTCAACATCGAGTAATCATTCCCTTTGTCAATACCGCCAACAATCCAAACAATTGGCTTATAAACACTTTCTAAAGCGTACCAAGTTGAGTTAACATTAGTTGCTTTCGAGTCGTTTACAAATTCGATTCCATGCACTTTCAAAAAACGTTCCAATCGGTGCTCAACTCCTGTAAAATCAGATAAACTTTCACGAAGTTGATCGTCGCGAATTTCAAGAACCATGCTTGCGATTCCAGCTGCCATCGAATTGTAAGTGTTGTGTTTCCCGTGTAATGATAGATCAAGAATAGACATATTGAATTGGTTTTTATTTATATTAATTACTATTTTATTTTCTTTTACTCCTGCCCCATTTTCAGCTGGTTCATTCAAACTAAATGGAATTAATACTGGCTTAATTTTTCTGTTTTTTATTTCGCTTTGAATAATTTTATCATCGGCACAGAAAATGAAATAATCCGTATTTGTTTGATTTTGAATAACTCTGAATTTAGAGTCGATGTAATTTTTCATGTTGTAACCGTAGCGATCTAAATGGTCGGGCGTAATATTCATTAAAACAGAAATATCGGCTTTGAATTCGAACATCCCATCTAACTGAAAACTACTCAGTTCAATAACATAAAAATCAAAGTCCTCTTCTGCCACTTGCCATGCAAAGCTTTTACCCACATTTCCGGCCAGGCCTACATTCATCCCAGCATTTTTAAGGATATGATGAAGTAGCAAAGTTGTGGTTGTTTTTCCATTACTTCCGGTTATGCAAATGGTTTTTGCCGAAGAGTACCTGCCCCCAAATTCAATTTCAGAAATAACTGGAATTCCCATTTCAATTAATCGAATAACAAGCGGTGCAGTTTCTGGTATTCCAGGACTTTTAACCACCAAATCAACATTCAAAATTCTGTCTTCAGAATGCTTCTCCTCTTCAAAATCAATTTTAAAATTTGAAAGAACATTTTTATATTTCGCACTAATTTTTCCTAAATCAGAAAGAAAAACATCGTATCCTTTTTTTTGTGCTAGAATGGCTGCTCCAACTCCGCTTTCTCCTCCTCCTAATATGGCGACACTCTTATCCAAGCTATCTAATTTTTAATGTTGCAATTGTCATTACTGCCAGTATAATTCCGACGATCCAAAACCGTGTAACAATTTTTGCTTCGGGTATTCCTTTTTTCTGATAATGGTGGTGAATAGGGCTCATTAAAAACACTCGCCGCCCTTCGCCATATTTACGTTTTGTGTATTTAAACCACGAAACCTGAATTACAACCGAGAGATTTTCTATAAGGAATATTCCGGCCAAAAGCGGAATTAAAATTTCTTTTCTGATGATAATTGAGAAAACTGCAAGAATTCCGCCCAATGCCAAACTTCCGGTATCGCCCATAAAAACTTGCGCCGGATACGAATTGTACCACAAAAAACCTACTGTTGCTCCAATAAATGCCGATATAAAAATTGTGAGTTCACCAATGTTTGGGATGTACATTATATTCAGATAATCGGAATAAATTACGTTACCACTTACATAAGCTAAAATTGCCAAAGTTGCACCGCTAATTGCCGATGTTCCGGTTGCTAGTCCGTCTAGACCATCAGTTAGATTTGCCGCATTTGAAACTGCAGTAATTATAAGAATAATTGCAAGTGCGTAAACCAACCATTTTAGCCACCAAAAACCACCACCAAAAATCGATACAATCCATTTATAATTGAACTCATTTTTTTTAATAAACGGGATTGTGGTAACTGTTGATTTTATGTCTTCGGTAACAAATTGAACAGTCTGTTCGCCAGTTTCCGTGTCGATTACAATCTCCTGCAAATCGTTACCGTTAGCATCTTTTACATTTTGACGAACCAAAACATCATCGTTAATAAAAAGTGTAGCCACTACAATTAACCCCAAACTTACCTGGCCTAAAATTTTAAATTTACCGGCAAGTCCTTTTTTATTTTGCTTGAAAACTTTAATGTAGTCATCAACAAAACCAACAAAACCTAAAAACACGGTGGTAAAAAGCATTAATAAAATATAGACATTATCTAATTTGGCGAACAAAAGAGTTGGAATAACAATCGCAGATAGGATAATTATTCCTCCCATTGTTGGTGTACCTTTTTTTTGCATTTGTCCTTCTAATCCCAAATCGCGAACTTCTTCGCCAATTTGTTTACGTTGCAAAATTCTAATCAACTTTTTACCAAAAACAGTAGTAATTAAAAGTGACAACATTATTGCTGCGCCAGACCGGAATGAAATATATTGAAACATTCCAACTCCGGGAAGGTCAAAACCTGCTAATAATTCGTACAAATAGTAGAGCATATATTGTTGCTTTAATCGTCAATTCCAAAAAATTCTTTAATAACTTCTTTATCATCAAAATGGAGTTTCACTCCCATAATATCCTGATAATCTTCGTGTCCTTTCCCGGCAACCAAAATAATATCGCCGGGCTGTGCAATTAACGTGGCAGTTTTAATAGCCTCCAATCTATTCTCGATTGAGACTACTCTATTTTTAAACTGTGCTGCCACTCCAGCTTCCATATCTTTTATAATTTGTGCAGGATTTTCTGTTCGTGGATTATCCGAAGTAAGGATAACTTTGTCGCTGGCTAAAACTGCCTCTTTTGCCATTTCGGGACGTTTTGTTTTATCGCGGTCGCCGCCAGCACCAACAACAGTAATTACCTGCTCGTTTCTTGTTCTTATTTCAGTAATTGCACTCAGTACATTTTTCAGTGCATCGGGCGTGTGAGCATAATCAACAATGGCATATTTCCCATCTACGCTTCGTAATATTTCGAACCGTCCTTTTACAGGTTGCAAGTTGCTTATTACCGTTAAAACCTCATCTTTATTTTGCCCCAATTGAATTGCAGTTACATAAACTGCCAATAAATTTGATGCATTAAATTTCCCCACAAAACGTGTCCAAATTTCTCTTCCATCGAGATTTAGCAACATTCCGTCAAAATGATTTTCTAAAACTTTACATCTAAAATCTGCCACACTATAATTTGAGAATGTTACTTTTTTAGCTTTTGAATTTTGTAACATTATCAATCCATTTTTATCATCGACATTGGTAATTGCAAATGCGTTTTTTGAGAGCACATCAAAAAAGCCCTTTTTTGCTTTTATATATTCAGCAAATGTTTTATGATAATCTAAATGATCGTGTGTTATGTTGGTAAATACTCCACCTGCAAAATTAGTTCC
>DAOVTY010000283.1 GCA_030632865.1 Bacteroidota bacterium | reverse complement strand
TGGAAGATTATTTCTTCCCACAACCAGAGTGGATTATTGATGCAATTAACGATAGAATTCTTCCGTTGGAAGGACACGTAAATACAAATGATTTTACCGAGGCAGAACAGTTAGACAGAAATGCACGAGGAATTTAGGGTGATGCGGTTTCCAAACCGCTTTGAATTAATGGAAGTTTGGAAACTTCCACACCCAAACAAAAAAATCCGGTTCCAAAAGGAGCCGGATTTTTTGTTTTATATCGTGTTTTCAAAACGGCAACCGCCCTAAATCCAAATTACCACCCGAAAGAATAATCCCAACTTTCTTATTTTTAAAATCAATTTTCCCCTCAATAATTGCGGCAAGCGGAACTGCTGATGATGGTTCGATAATAATTTTCATGCGCTCCCAAATAATACGCATGGCTGTAACAATACTCTCCTCCGAAACAGTAATAATATCATCAACTTTATCTAAAATAATTGCAAAATTTAGTTCTCCAAGCGATGTTAACAAACCATCGGCAATGGTTTTTGGATTTTCTGAAGGCACCAAAATTTTAGACTTAAATGATTTAAAGGCATCGTCGGCTCCAGCAGGCTCGGCCGCAATAACTTTACAATTTGGTAAAAGTTTTTTTGTTGAAATAGCAGTTCCGCTTAGCAATCCACCTCCACCAACCGGAACTATAATAATATCAAATTCTCCGGCATCTTCAATCAACTCTTTCGCAGCGGTTCCCTGCCCCGATATAACATTAAAGTTATTATATGGATGAATTTCTGTAGCTCCTGTTTCTGCTACCACTTTTGCCAAAGTACTTTCGCGCGCTTGCAATGTTGGTTTGCAAAATGTAATATTTGCACCATATTCTGCAACCGCCCGTTTTTTTATTTCGGGCGAATTTTCAGGCATTACAATGTGTGCAGCAACTCCACGCATTCTGGCTGCCAAAGCAAGTGCCGCGGCATGATTGCCCGATGAGTGTGTTGCAACACCTTTTTGTGCATCGTCAGCAGAAAGTGAAAATACTGCATTGCAAGCTCCACGGAATTTAAACGCTCCAACTTTCTGGAAATTTTCGCACTTAAAATGAAGCTCTCCGCCAACAATTTCATCAATACTTTTTGAAGTTAAAATAGGTGTTCTATGTGCATATTTCTGAACAATCTGATGAGCATTTTCGATGTCGGTAAATTCAGGTACAATTGGGTTCATAAAATTTAATTTGAGATTAGATTAGAAACATAGTGTTTTTTGCCCAAATAAAACTAGTGAAAAATAATAAAGGCTCGAATTTTAAATCTCATTTAGACTAACGTTTTATTATTAACGGAATAATTGAAAAAAATCATCCTACATTTTATCGCCCATTGGTTTTGCCATTTCATTTCGCCACTCTTTATATTTATTTTTCATTGCAGTAGTTCTTTCAGGATACTGCTTTGCAAGATTATTTTTTTCTCCCAGATCATCTTTTAAATTATAAAGTTCAAACACACCTGATTTCGGAGAAACTAACTTCCAGTCTCCCATACGAAGTGCCCATTTATTTTGATTTCCATCCCAAAAAAGTTCAGGATGCAAAGGCTCTTTTATTTCACCTCGAATAGCCGGGAAAATATCTTTGCCATCGTAAACTCTATCTTTTGGAAGTTCAATATTTAAAGCAGCACAAATTGTCGGCATTATATCCAGAGAAATTACCGGCTCGTTACAAACCGAATGCTTTAGCTTATCGGGCCAGCTTATAATAAATGGTACACGCAAACCACCTTCGTAAACACTTTGTTTGTAATCTCTGAAAGGTAAATTATTTGCTGATACTTTTTTGGCTCCACCATTATCTGAGAAATAAAAAATTAGTGTATTTTCATAAACACCCTCATCTTTAAGAGACTTTATAACATTACCAATTGCAATATCCATTCGGTGAAGCATTGCTAGCATAATGTCGCGATCTTTATTTCCGGTATCGAATTTTTTAATGTCTTCTTCTGGTGCCTGAAGCGGAAAATGTACCGCATTAAAAGGGAGATATAAAAAGAAAGGATCTTCTTCCTCTGCTTGTTTTTCGATAAACGAACAAGCTTCGCGCGCCAAATTATCTGTCAGATATCCGGTATCGTTTATTGTTTCATTATTACGGTATATACATTGATGAAAATCATCGCCGTTTTCTTTACAAGTTAGGTCGAAATAGTCGTGCGCACCATGTCCTAGAAAACCATAGAACTCGTTAAATCCTCTACTTAATGGGTGATAAGGTTCTTTGAGACCCACATGCCATTTGCCAAAAACACCAGTTTTATAACCTTCTTTCTGTAATAAATCTGCCAAGGTAATTTCGCTAAGTGGCAGTCCTTCTCTTGAATCGGCAGCGGTAAAAAAACCAAAACGTTGTTGATAGCGACCTGTTAACAAACCCGCACGTGTTGGTGCACAAACATAAGCACTCGCATATCCATTTGTAAAAATAACTCCTTCTGATGCTAACTTATCAATTGCCGGGGTAGAAACTTCTGCCGGAGTTCGTTGATAGCCGGCATCGGCATTACCCTGATCGTCGGCTAAAATTATTACAATATTTGGCCTATTAGCAGATTTTTCTGATTTTAACTCTCCTTTACCAAAAGAGTTGAAACAAGAAATTAAAGTAATTGCAGCAATTACAAATGATGTTTTAATTAGTTTTTTCATATAATTATATTTATTTATTTTCAAAGGTGTCATACGTAACTCGTCCATAATCATCCCCTTGTGTCAGTCTGCTGACGGATTCTCGTTTAATTAATTTAGGTTTACTTTTTTTACATTTTAATATTACTATTTTAAATTGTAATAGAGTATAGAAAATATTAAATAACTCCATATGATTTTATAAAATTCAACAGTAAAACCTCAATAATCATTAATATGTTTTTCAAATGAATTAACTTTCACTCAACTTTTAAAATCAAAAAAAATGAAAACTAATTATCTCTTTTTATTCCTAATATTAGCTGGACTACTGAGTTGCAATAAAAAAAGCCAACTCACAATTATAGAAGACAGTACAACTGAATACGAAATTGTTTTACCTGATAATTCGGATAAAATAGTTGAAAAAGCGGCAAGCGAACTACAATTTTATCTCGAAAAAATTTCATCAGTTACAATTCCCATTGTCAAACAAAGTAATTTAGGATCAAATAAAAAGAAGATTTTTGTGGGATTAAAAGAAGATAGTTTAAGCTCATCTCATTCTATATTATTAAAAAGCGAAGGTGAAAACATAGTAATTACAGGAGGTAATTCACAAAGTATTTTATTTGCTGTTTATGAATTTCTTGAAAAAGAAACTGGCTGTAATTGGTATTCGCCAACCGTTGAAAAAATTCCTGAATCAAAAAGTATTATAATTAAAACTCCCTTAAATTATTTGTACACACCTAAAATTACTACACGAACTGTTCACTCCCGTTTATTTTATGACAATCTTGATTATGCGGATAAATTGCATGTAACTCACGATGCTTTCCC
>DAOVTY010000251.1 GCA_030632865.1 Bacteroidota bacterium | reverse complement strand
TATAAGGAGAAAAGAAAATCTGGATTCAATACAAAGTTTTGAAGTGAAACCTGAAAAATAATGCCGATAAAGATTATTTGCAAGTTCTCTAAAAGCATTTTCTTTTGGGTACTTTTGTTCTGATAATAATAAAATTAATTTAAGCGTCGTACGGGTAAGTAGCTAACAGATTCGTGATCCATAACTTAAATGTAAATAAATGCAAGGCAACACCTTAAGTTGGAAAGATATTCTCTCTTCGATATTAAATAGCTATTCGCAAGTATTTTTTTCTACATCGAAATTACTCGCCGTTTTTCTAATAATTATTAGCTTTTTCGATTATGGTGCCGGAATGGGTGGTTTAATTGCCGTAATTATTGCCAATTTTCTTGCTTACGCTTTAGGTTACAACAAATATCTTTTAAGTGTTGGGTTATACGGATTTAATGCTCTTTTGGTAGGATTAGGAGTTGGTTTATTTTACGAACCGTCGATGCAACTTTTTTTATTAGTAGCAATTTCGGCCGTTACATGCTTTTTTCTCACCATTGTTTTTCAGGGAGTGCTTGGCAAATACGGATTACCATTTTTAAGTGTTCCTTTTTTAATTACTATCTGGATTGTAGCTTTATCGGGTGGAAGTTTAACTGCACTTAATATTAGCGAGCGGAGTATTTTTGTTTATAATGAATTATACGCTCTCGGTGGGCAATCTTTTGTAGATATTTACGATTTTCTCGAAAATAATATCAAATCTTCGTTTATCCGAATATATTTTCATTCGCTTGGAGCAATATTTTTCCAAGCTCATTTATTAGCCGGAATTGTAATTGCGCTGGGTTTGCTTATCTATTCACGAATAACTTTTGTACTCTCCTTTTTAGGTTTTACTGTTGCCTTTTTATTTTATAAAATTGTTGGAATTGAGTTTAACTCACTCGGATACACATTCATTGGGTTTAACTACATATTAACAGCAATTGCATTGGGAGGTTACTATTTGGTTCCAGGGCGTGTAAGTTTTGGGTGGATTGTTTTATTACTACCTGCAGTAGTTCTTGTAACAATAAGTACTCAACAAATATTTTCGTTATTTGGGATTTCTCCATATTCATTACCATTTAATATGGTTGTTTTAATGTTTCTGTATTCATTAAAACTCCGCGAACAACGACCTAAACACCTAGTAGAAACTCCAGTTCAACTGGGAAAACCCGAAAAAAATCTCTATTTACACTCTGGAAATACAAAACGTTTTCCAACAGCTTTCCCTGTTTCTGCATCGCTTCCATTTTATGGCGAGTGGACAATTAGTCAGGGACACAACGGAGAACACACTCATAAAGGAGCTTGGCGAAATGCCTGGGATTTTATAATTACAGACCGAAATGGGAAACAGTTTAAAGGAAGTGGCGACTTTCATGAAGACTATTTTTGCTTTGGGAAAGCAGTACTTGCTCCATACGAAGGAACTGTAATTGAGGTAATAAATGAAATTCCCGATAATATTATTGGTGATATAAACACCATAAATAACTGGGGAAACACTGTTGTAATTAAACACAGCGAATATATTTATTCGAAGCTTAGTCATTTAAAATATCATTCGGTTGAAGTAAATGTTGGCGATGTTGTTAAACAAGGACAGGTTTTAGGACGTGGTGGAAACACAGGAAGATCACCATATCCACATCTTCATTTTCAATTTCAAGCAACACCGTATATTGGCTCAACAACTATAGATTATCCTTTTGGCCACTTTTTACTGAAAGAAGAAAACCGGTATTCATTAAAAACTTTTGAAACACCTCAGAAAGATCAGATTGTTGCCAATCCGACTAAAAATGAAATATTAGGGAAAGCACTGCATTTTATTCCCGGACAGCGGTTAAAAGTTAGTGTTGAAGTTGAATCGGAAAAAGAGAAGTGGCAAAAATTGGCTGGCGAATTTACCTGGCTGGTTGAAACCGATGTTTTTAATAGCACATATATTCGTTGCGAAAAAGATAATGGACTAGCTTACCTCTACAACAATGGAGATTTACACTATTTCACTAATTTCACAGGCTCAAAAAACTCAGCATTGTATTGGTTTTTTATGGCTTTATTTAAAGTTCCGCTCGGATTTTTACCAAACAGTAAAATCTCCGATTCTATTCAACTGAATATGATGTTTGGTGGAATTTTAAAATTTTTACAAGATTTTATTGCTCCAATTTTTCTCTTTTTAAAAGTAGATTACAACCTGAGTATAAAAGAAGCCGGAGACATTTTATCTTCGGGAGATATTAATTTAAATGTGCTGATTACAAAAAAAATTGCCGGTCGGAAAATAAAAGAATATAATTGTGATGTGAATGTAACCCAGGAGGGAGCATTTGATATTTTTATTAATTTCGATCAAGCTAAGATTAAAATACAATGTCAAAACGAATTGGAATAACCGGACTTTTACTTCTGTTTTTATTTGTTGCATCGGCACAAAAAAAGCTGAATTATATTGAAGTGGATAAGAAAACTTACGAACTTCATCATCAGCAAAAATGGGAAGAACTTATTGAATTTTCTGCTAAAGTACGCAAACAGGGTATGGATTTTTTCTATTTACAGGCACGCACTGGAATTGCATATTATAATCTAAAAAAATACCGAATAGCCTCAGGTTATTTTCTTAAAGCATGGGAGAACGACCAGTCGTTTGAATGGCTACAGGAGTATTTATACTTTAGTTTAATATATAGTGGACGCTCTGTTGAAGCATCGAAATATGCAGCCAATTTTACAGTTGCTCTAAAACAAAAAATACTTTTCGAAAATATGAAACCACTACACATTGCATTTGAATTTGGGTATAGTTTTAATCCTGATTTCGAAGAGCAAATAAATAGCAATCACCACGAAGATATAGAGATTGGGGATAATGATTATGGCGAAGCTTTTTATCTAAAAAACTACCATTTCGAATCTATCGATTATAGTCATCAAATTGCACCTGGAATTAATCTAAATCATAATTTTACATACATTAGAACAAACCGTGAAGAGCAGATTTATTGGGGTTCTTTTCGATCAGATTTAATTAATGTAAATCAATTTCAATATTACATAAGCCCGGTCTTGGTATTAGGCGAGAAATTATATATATCTCCATCTTTAAATACAATGTGGGGAAATTCAACTATTGTATTAGGAGATTCTGATCCATATGATTTTTATGTAGAAAAAATAAAATTTTTAGACCTAATTTTTTCTACTTCAATATGGTCTCATTTTGGTAATTTTTCGCCAGGTGCAGAAATAAATTTTGCAAATATTTACGACGAAGGATTTACACAGTTTTCGGGCTGGGTAACAGTTTATCCACTCTCAAACACTAATTTATATTTTACCCCGCGAGTTTACTTTAAAACAGATACTGAAGGGAATATTAATTACAACACCTTTGGTCTTTCGGGAGGGGCACAACTGGGGCCGGTACATTTTTACGGGCAATATTTAACTGGCGACATGAAAAATTTTATTGAATCGGCGGGATATGTAATAGCTAATTTCCCGGGAAGATCAGAACAAAAATTTTCTGGAAGTATATATTTCCCTAAAGACAAAAGATATCGATTTGTTTTACGATACATAAATCAGGATATTACAGAGAAATATCAAGTTTATGCTGATCAAGTCCCAGAACATTCATTAGAATATAATTATACAAAACATACATTAACAGGCGGAATATCATGGAATTTTTAAAGAAACTAACTACCTTTTTGGTAATATTAATATTTGCACTTCCTGTGTTTTCGCAGGTTACACAATCGGAGTTGGAAGATGCTTTTTCGAAAAGCTATGTACAAGAAAAAACTGGCGATTTCTCGGCTGCAATGGATGAATTAAAAAAAGTTTTAGATAAATCATCTTACGAAATGAATTTAAGACTGGGTTGGCTAAATTACAATGCGGGCTTGTTCGACGAATCCATCATTTTTTATTCAACAGCGCAAAAACTTAAACCATATTCAGAAGAGGCACGGTTTGGTCTAATTCTTCCAAAAGCTGCTCTTGGTAAATGGAGTGATGTAATTCAAATTTATGATAATATTTTGGAAATTAGTCCACAAAATACAGTTGCATTATACCGGTTGGGGTTAATTTATTATGGACGTAAAAATTACGCAAAAGCAGCACCGTTGTTTAAAAAGGTAGTCGATTTATATCCATTCGGATACGATGGATTACTTATGTTGGGCTGGACTTCCTATTTTATGGGAAATAACAGTCAGGCAAAAGTTCTTTTTAATAAAGTAAATTTATTTAACCCAAATGATGCTTCGGCAAATGAAGGATTAATGTTGATAAAATAGAATTTGGAACCTAAAACCATGAAAAAAATTATTTCAACCAGCTTTTTATTGTTATTTTTTATTGCTTTAAATGCACAGGTAACTTTAGATAAAAG
>DAOVTY010000029.1 GCA_030632865.1 Bacteroidota bacterium | reverse complement strand
TCCTATTCAAAGATAAAAAATCTAGATTTTTTATCTTTGAATAGGAAACTGTCGCACTTACTAATTGAATTTTCGATGTAATTTGGCATAAAAACAAAAAGGACGGGTTCAGCAACCCATCCTTTTCTCATTAAACTAACTAACCTAACTAAACCTAAACTTATGAAAATAAACGTACTGCAAAGATAAGAGCAGATTTGATATGGAGCGACTATTTGGTGTTAAATCATGTTAAAGGTAAAAATACGTTAACATTTATTGTGCAATAAAAGTATAATGGATAGTTCCTTTTTGTGCTTTTGGAGCTTCTATATCCGCATTAAAAACTGTTTTTAATGCCGCAGCTTTCGCATACAAAAACGTTTGCTCTTCTCTAATATCTCTATTCTTACGCGGTGTTGCTTCGGTAACAAACCCTTGTTGATTGACTACAATATCTACAATAACTTTTCCTCCACCCTGCGATAAATAAATAGGAATTGGCAAACTTTTGTGATATCGGTTTTCTAAATAATAAACAATATTACTTTCGCCTACATAAATCACATTTTTAATAGAATCAGGCTCCATTCCTTCGGTTGTTTCAACCGGCATTTTAATATCATTAATATCTACAACCTCTTTAGAAAGCTGATTACTAACATCGGACGATAATCGTTTTGCAGCCTCAATTTCTTTCAAGTATTCATCATCAAAAAACTCTTCGGCCGATGTTGTTGTATTTGTTGAAGCTAGTTGGTTTGATGCTGCATTTGTGCGGTTTGAACTCTCCGAATTATCAGCAGTAATTTCATCAGAAGATTCCATTTCTTGCTTTTCAATCTGTTCTTCCAATTCGGGCAAAATATCAGGGAATTCAATTAACAAAGCCTCCTCTTTTGTATTGCCTTTCATATCTACATCGGCTAATAAAAAAAACAGAACTATCAGAATATGAAACACAAGAGTTCCCATAACACCATAAATATTCCTCTTGTAATTTTTTATTATTAACCTCACGAAGCAAAATTAAAAAATTAACTGCGAAATAGTGTTCTAAATTCAAATTTGAATTTCTTTTAAAATTTTTGTCAATTCAATAACTCAAATGCTTTAACGTAATTTAACTATCTATTTTTATGAAAACTTTCTTTAACCTAGTTAACTCACAAATATTTCTATAACATAGCCAAACTGCCTGAATAAAGACAATACTAAGTTTTTTATTCTCAAAATAGCAACGGCTATTCCTGTAAATTGAAAACCTGTGCTTCCATATATTCTTTGTATTTTTACTTCTCATAACAAAAACTCATGAATTTATCAGGATAAAATTATTATTTTTCAAAGCATTATTTAAATGACTATGTTTTATAACCGTCAATTTATTTTTGTGGCATTTTATGAGAATATTAAAAAATATACAATTTATAATTCCCCTTTTACTAGTAAATTGTATTGCTATAAACATTTTTGCACAAAAAAATAAAACCGACACTATAAATTTACAAAATACGCCACCAAAACAAGAGCATTTTTATGACAGTTTAAAATACAAGGCAAGTCAGAAAAAGATGACTTATTTACTTTACGACTTTCTTGTTTCACCACCCCGACCATATGTAGATAAAAAAGCTCTAGCACTAAATTATTATAGTCAATTGGAAGGTAAAATTATTTCAGAAATAGATATTAAAGCGCTCGATGTTTTTGGCCCCAATTTTCAAGACACAACAAAAACAGCAACAAAATTGCTAGAACGAACTGCAAATGCAATTCACATAAAATCTAATTTAAAAACTATTCAAAAACTTTTAATGTTTAAAGTTGGTGATACAGTTGACCCTGAAATTATTTACGAAAATGAACGTATTATTCGTTCGCTGCCTTACATAAAAGAGATGCAGTTTATTCTGGAGCAAGATAGTATTTACCCCGGATTAGTAAAAGTTACTGTAATAACAAAAGATAGGTTTTCTTTTGGAGTTACCGGAGATGTAAATGGCACAACTTCGGCATCTTTTGGAATATATAATAAAAATATTTTTGGTGTAGGTCACGAAATTTCGTTTAGGTTTTTAGGACATATTTCTAAACAGCCTTATCTCGGACTTGAAACGTATTACAAAATAAATAATATTAGAGGTAAGTTTATTGATATTACAACCGGGTATTTAAACACATATAGAAACGAGGGATTTTCGCTCAACATTCATAAACCATTTATTACTCCTTCAACTAAATGGGGTTTTGGTGCCAATGCAATTCGAATGTTCCGTACAGATAGGATTTTCGATAGTGATCCAATTAAAACAGAGTCTCCAATGGATTTATCGTTTTACAGTGCATGGGGTGGTCGTAGTTTTCAAATAAAACGTGAAGATCATACGCCAACTCAATTGGTTCTTTCTGCCGGTTTTTACACTCGAAAATATTATACTCGTCCAATTCCACAGCCTCAAAATAATCAATATTTTTCGAATAGTACATTTTATCTAACAGGAATTACATTTACTCAACGCCGTTTTGTTCAAGACCAATTAATATACAGTTACGGAATTACAGAAGATATTCCTGAAGGGTTTAAGAATGAAATTGTTTATGGTTTTGATGCAAATGAATTTGGGGACAGACACTACGCCCATTTATTATTATCTAACGGAAATTTATTGGTTAACCATAAAGGATATTTGTATTTAGAAGGAGCAATTGGCGGTTATTTTACCAAATACGGATTTCAACAAGGGCAAATACAGGGAAGTTTTAATTTTATTTCGAAGCAAATACATGCAGGCAGAAAAAGGTATCGTATTTTTTCGCGGGTAGATTATACTATTGGAATACACAGATTTGATATCGAAAATTTATCGCTAAATAGCAACGATCATATTAGAGGATTTAGAAGTAGAGAAGCAATTGGGAAACAACGATTAAGTTTGAATCTAGAATTTGTAAATTTTCTTCGGAAAGAGTTTTATAGATTCAATATGGCAATTTTTGGATTTACCGACGTTGGAGTTATAGGTAGAAATGACCAAATAATTTTGACCCAAAATTATTATAGCGGAATAGGATTAGGAATTCGAATACATAACGAAAACCTTGTTTTTAAAACCTTTCAATTACGATTAGCATTTTACCCATTTCATCCGGATGATATGTCTTTAGTTGGATTTATTTTGGATGAGCAATCAAAAAGACGATTTTACAGTTTCGAACCAACTGCCCCTCTTCCTTTTCGTTTTGAATAGAATTTAAATAAATAACTCTTTTAACGCACCAAAGTAATCTTCGTCCCAACCAGATGATATATTTTCAAAAGCATCGTCGGGTATATTAGTATGCAATAATTCAACACTGCAACCTTTTTTGTGCGAATGAATTTTCATAGTAACAATCGATTTTTCACCTTCTCCAAAAAACCACTGCTGAACTATTTTTTTATTCTCTTCAAATTCTAAATTAACTCCAGTAATACTTCCTCCCCAAAGCGAAAATTCAGTATCTACAATAGGTTCCATCTCAGCAACTTCTCCAGTCCAAATCTCCAAAATCTTTTTATTTGTGAGCGCATTATAAACATCTTCTGGTTCGACATTTAATGTGTAGTAACGTTTTAAATTTTTCATATTACAACTTTTTTCAAATGTAAATTAAATCTTCCTAAATTATAAAATATCTTTTTACTTTTGAGCGCAACTGAAAAATACTATGGGAAATTTATCTAATTATTCGAAACTCGTTAAGTTTGAGCACACCATTTTTGCAATGCCTTTTGCGCTAATTGGTTTTTTCTTTGCATTAGAGCAAAATGGTGCCTCCATTAGTTTTAAGTTATTAGGATTGGTTATGCTTTGCATGATTTTTGCCCGAAATGCAGCCATGGGTTTTAACCGTTATTTAGATCGTAAAATTGACAAATTAAATCCAAGAACGGCAGTTAGAGAAATACCTTCAGGAATTTTATCACCAAAATCGGTACTGTTTTTTGTGATATTAAACTCAATACTATTTGTTGTGGCTACCTGGTTTATAAATTCACTCTGTTTTTATCTTTCGCCAGTGGCACTATTCGTAATTCTATTTTATAGTTTTACCAAACGATTTACACCACTTTGTCATTTTGTACTAAGTTTAGGACTTGCAATTGCACCTGTTGGAGCCTATCTTGCAGTTGCCGGAAAATTTGAATGGTTACCAGTTGTAACAGGATTTATCGTATTTTTTTGGGTTAGTGGCTTCGATATTATTTATGCCTTACAGGACGAAGAATTTGATAAAGAATTAAAACTTAAATCGATACCAACTCTTTTTGGAAAAAAACACGCACTTAACTTATCAAAATTACTTCATTTATTTACCGCAATTTCTGTTGTTTTAGTTGCAATTTTAACACCTGCAAATTGGGTGCATTTAATAGGCTCTGTAGTTTTTATTGGTCTATTATTCTATCAACACACCTTGGTAAAACACAACGATTTAAGTAAAGTGAATATCGCTTTTTTTACCACAAACGGAATTGCAAGTGTAATTTATGGACTATTTGTTATTACAGGGTTATTCGTTTAAAATAACTTTAACGAATTCGTTTTGATTTCATGACATTACGATTTATTTTATAAGCAAACCCAATTGTCATAAGCTCTTTAATCTGAAGTTTTGGTTCTTCGCCAATTTGAGTGTTATTTTCATCGTAAATAGGAAAAAGAACATTATCATCGTATATAAAATGTACCATCAAACGTATATTAAAATAATCATTCAATCTCACAATAAATAGATTTTCCCAATTAATATCAAATTTACGAAAAGGCTCTTTATAGTTAATAAACATTTTATATTTAGTCTGATACGAAATGTCGTCAGTAATATTTGTTTTGTACCTCAAATCGGCATTTAAACCCGGTTCCCAAAAACTCTTTCGGTCTGGTTCAACTCCAAATTTAATCTGATCTATTAAAACAGTATCGCGCACGTAAACATTTTTTACAGTAAGCGGCGAAAACAACATCGAAAAATTCTTATTAGGTTTATATTCCAGACCTAATTTAATAAAGGTTTTACTTGGTGCCATAAAAGCAGAAATCGGGTCGGGATGATCCTCGGTCGGATACTTATAACCTTTAAAAAACTGAGTTTCGAAATTAAATTCAGCACTGTAATACCACTTTTTAAAAGCACTTACACTATACCGCGATGTAAGTTCAAATCTGTCATCATTCTTTTGAGTCTCAGAATCTTTTTCTCCTGTACGTATCCATCCGTTTCTTATCTCTGCCGAATTCTCCCACTTAATTTTTCCATCAGCCCGCGAGTAGTTGGCAAATCCTTTTAACACCATCAAACTTGCGATTGCACTTTGTCCCCCTTTTTTCCAATTTTGCAAATATGTTTGTGTAAGTCCTACATTTCCTACCCCACCAATTTTCCATGGCGTTTCAATCTCATATATATTTCCAACCTTTGCAAAATTACCAAAGTCTTTTTCCAGTGTTCTAAAATTAAAATTTTTTGTCTCTTTGGGTTTATAACGAGAAAATGTAACACCATCATCTATTAACATTTGCATACTACGTTTTCCCCTGTTTTTCACTAAAATACTTAACGAATCGTTCTGCTCATTTTTTAACCACACACGCTTAAATCGTTCTATTCCTTTTTGAAAATAAATATCAGTGGAATCTCCTGTAAGGTTTATTATCGAAATATGTGTCGTGTCGATAAAATCGGCATATTCCAACAATGTGTTTAATATTAAATAAATAGAATCGTTAACTGCACTTATAACCAAATCGTTATAAGACTTTAGTATTTGGTAATTATTTATTTTCACCGAATCGGTTAAATTTTTCACCCTGAAATTAAAGTCCTCACTAAACTGTTTATTTCTTATATCTGTAATTACAGAATCTATATAAACCGATGTAATCGAATCGTTATACATCAAACGTTTTTGTTCTATATATCTATTCCTGAGACTATCAGTTTTAACAAGTTGTTTAAAATCTTCGGGAGAATTTAATAAAGAGTCTGGTATAACTTCGGGTATTTGCAGGTGTTCTGGAATGGTATAAATAGAATCAATAAAAAGTTGTATCCCTTTTTCTTTAGGAATCAAATTTATTTTTTGGTCTAAATCCGAAATCATATTTACAGGAACAACAATTTTCTTCTTTCTGTAAAACTCTTGCAAATAAATACCAATATTTTCAATCTCCTTTTCTACTTTATTATACGAATAATATCCCGGCACAATTAAACTATCCGAAACATTTTCAGGCAATCGTATTACAAAATACTCGTTTTGAGAGAATGATTTATTTAAATTATTGAGTATTGAGTCAATTGGGTCATCCTCAATAAAATTAATTAAACCACGCACATCGTTTTTTACTGAAGGTTGTGCCACATGCCAATTATTTCCTTCGTAAAAATATTTTTTGAGAATATTAATACCCCCCTCCAAAGTTTCATTCATTTTCTTAGACTCCGAAACTTGAGAAAAGCCGTAAAAGTTAATTAGTAACCCTACTAAAAGAATACTTATATATTTTGCACTGCCTGAAAACATCGATACAATTGTTTTTGCTTTTGTTGAAAACGCAAAATTAGTAATTATGTTATTTATGATTGCAGTTTTTTTAAAATAGAAATTATGATTTAACAAATGAACTTCAAAAAAATTCATTCACAAAATTTAATATTGTACTTTTAACAACTACCTTTAATGCTTATTACGTACATATGGCAATTACTATGCGTTAATTAAATGAAATAAAATATCAGACATAAAATACTTTTTAATATTAATAATGAAAAAAAACATGACACTAGAAAACGGAAGTTTAAAAATTTTACGATATTTGTTCTAGTTTTTTAAAAAATAGACTAAACTTTTAAATCTAGTTTTAACCCAAAAACTGAATTATGGAACTAACTCTAACAATCAGCGCATTAATAATCGGATTCATTATAGTACTATTTGCAATACCACCAATTTTGCGTGTGGCACATGCAAAACATCTGTTCGATCCTATTGAAGAGCGGAAAATACATAAAGGAATTATTCCTCCACTTGGAGGGGTTGCAATTTTTATTGGTTTCACAGTAAGCTCAATTCTTGCGACCGACGGATTAAATTTTGACTCGTTAAAATATATAATTGTAGGTGTTATTCTTATGTTTTTTATAGGATTAAAAGATGATTTGGTTGATATTTCGGCGCGTAAAAAATTGGCAATTCAAATAATAGCAGCAATTATATTAATAACACTCGGAAATATACGTTTAACAAATCTACATGGAATTTTAGGCATTTACGAAATTGGCATTATCACCAGTTTTACACTTTCTCTATTTTTGATGGTTGTAATAATTAATGCTTTTAATTTAATCGATGGCATTGATGGATTAGCTTCAGGACTATCAATGATGGCTGCCACAGTATTTGGTGTTTGGTTTTTTATTTCTGGGAATTATCAGTATTCTATAATTTCTTTTGCACTTGTTGGGAGCTTGGCTAGTTATTTTCTTTACAATGTTTTTGGGAATAAAAACAAGTTATTTATGGGAGATTCCGGATCTTTAATTGTTGGATTAGTAATATCTATTTTTGTAATTAAATTTAACGAATTTAATATTGCAAAAACAACTGAATATGCAATTGGCGGAGCACCTGCCGTTTCGTTTGCAATTATTATTGTACCTCTTATAGATACAATACGTGTTATGTCTATTCGCATAAGACAAAGAAAATCGCCATTTTCAGCAGACAATAACCACATTCACCACCGACTGCTAACATTATTCCCAAATCATTTAAAAGTTACTATTATTATTATTTCTGCCAATGTTGTAATTGTTGCAATTGCACTATATTTAAACCACATCTTATTAAACAACAATATCCAGGCAATAATAATTTTCTTAACTGGAATTTTGTTCTCTTTAATTCCATCAATTCTAATAAAGGTTAGAGATTCGCGCAATGTTAAAAGCTCGCATGTTATTAAGCAAGTTTCTTGAATTCTTAAAGCTCCAATAAAAAAGAGCTGCAACTTTGTGTCGTTGCAACTCTTTAATTTTCTGGTGAACCTGGAGGGACTCGAACCCCCAACCTCCTGATCCGTAATCAGGGGCACTATCCATTATGCTACAGGTCCAGTGCTTTTGCTTTTTAAAGCGGTGCAAATATAACATATTTTAATAATATCCAACTTTATTATTTCTCCAATTCATCAAATAATTCCTTATTTTTATTTTGGTGTAATAGTTGAATTATTTCGCTACGAGACATTATTTTTACGTTAGTAACGATCATGTCATCATCTAAAAAATTTCCATACTGATTACATTCATCGACAACATTCTGAAAAACCATTTTGATATCAGCTTTCAATGGCAACATTACAAGAGCAGTAGAAAACCCCTCCATAAAATCCATAGACTCAAACTCGCCGTTACTCCCTTTTATCTCAAAAGCTAACTCGTCCTTAACCAATTTTTGCTGAGTTTTATTTAGTAATTCATTATTTTTTTGATTTATAAAAACAACATTATATCTAAGCATTTTACCTTTGCCGCCTAGCCCTGTTGAAATAAAAACTTGCTGTTCGTCTAAAAGGGAACTTTGTAAAAGCATTCTACTCTCTTGCAATGCCAAAGTAGCCCACTGTTTTAATTCGTCTTCGCTTAACTCCGCGAATTTTTCGATAGTACGATATGCCTTAACATCATCTACATTTGCAATGGCAGAAAGAATCTTCTTTTTTCTTTCAATCTCAATATTGTCAAGAAACAATTCTTCCCTATTATCAAAATATTCTTCAAGATTGTCTTTATTCTTAATACTTTTCGAGAATTCAAAATATTTCATTTGAACTTCAATTTCGATACGTTCTTCCAGAATACTATAATTCTCTGGTAAATCGTTAAATGCATTTTGAATGTTACTATAAAATTCTTCCTCTTCCATATATTAAAGTATTAAGCGAAATTAAAACTTATTGAAAACATATAAATATATTCATTAATAAAAGCTTTTTAACTGTTTTATAAAACTTTTTCGTTTTAATTGAAAAATGTAAATATATTTGCATCCTTATTTTTATTTAGTTTAAATATACACAAAGGCAGAGACATAATAATAGTGAAGCTTAGCGAGGTAAAATATAACGAAACCGTAATTATTTCAAAAGTTTTAGGGCACGGTTCATTCAGAAAAAGAATTTCTGAGATGGGGTTTATTAAGGGGAAAGAGGTAAAGATGATTAAAAAAGCCCCTTTTAATGGACCACTGGAATTCAAGATTCTAAACTATAATATCTCGTTAAGAAATACTGAGGCCGACTTAATTGAAGTAGTTTCAAAAGGTAAATTTGATGAAACTTCAAATGTTAAATACGAAGGTGTAATTCATCGGGATATTAATTTGATCGACCAATCGGAACGAACTAAAACTATTAACATTGCATTAGTAGGAAATCCCAACAGTGGAAAAACTTCACTTTTCAATTTCATCTCAGGATCAAAAGAAAAAGTTGGAAACTACTCAGGTGTTACCGTGGATATAAAGAAGGCAACTTTTAAAACTAAAGGTTACACTTTTAATTTTTTCGATTTACCCGGCACTTATAGTTTAACTGCCTATTCGAAAGAAGAAATTTATGTTCGCAAATTTATTTATGAGGAAACTCCTGACATTGTTATTAATGTGCTTGATGCAACAAATATCGAAAGAAGCTTATTTCTGACAACACAGTTAATAGACATGGATTTGCGTATTGTTGTTGCACTAAATATGTTTGACGAACTGCAGCGCAATAATCTATCTCTCGACCAATATGAAATCTCAAAATTACTAGGAATACCCTTTGTTCCAACAATAAGTTCGAAAGGAGTTGGTTTGGATAATCTAATTAAAAAAGTAATTGAAGTCTTTGAAGGTAGAGAGAAAGTTACTCGACATATTCATATAAATTATGGACGAGATTTAGAAAATTCAATAAAAATAACACGCGATAAAATTCGGGAGAACAAACCAATAACCGATAAAATTTCGTCACGATTTTTAGCAATTAAATTACTTGAAAAGGATGAGCAAGTAATTAAACTATTATCAAATTACAATGGTTTCAACGATATTCAAAATACAACATTAAGAGAGATAAAAAAGATAGAGAATCTTGAAAATGAAGATAGCGAAACGGTAATTACAAATGCAAAATACAGTTTTATAACGGGAGCATTAAAAGAGACATTTAAAAACCCAAATCTTAATAAAAAAACTATTTCTGAAAAAATAGATAGTATTCTTACCGACAAATATTTAGGTTTTTTGATGTTCACTTCAATTTTATTCTTGATGTTTTATGCCACATTTAGACTTGGCAGTTACCCAACAAATTGGATTGATAAAGGTGTTTCTGTGTTTGCAAATTTTATCTCAGGAATATTAACTGATGGCATGTTGAAAGATTTATTGGTAAATGGAATAATAAATGGAGCCGGCAGTGTTCTTGTATTTCTTCCCAACATATTAATTTTATTCTTTTTTATTGCAATACTTGAAGGAACTGGCTACATGGCAAGAGCAGCATTTATTATGGACAAAATAATGCACCGTTTTGGTTTGCACGGAAGAAGTTTTATTCCTCTAATTATGGGTTTTGGATGTAATGTACCGGCAATACTTGCAACCCGCTCGCTGCGCAACAAGGGAGATAGATTATTAACTATGCTAATAATCCCGTTTATGTCGTGCAGTGCAAAACTACCTGTTTATATACTAATAATTTCAGCCTTTTTCGATAAACACCAGGCATTGTATTTAATAGCATTATATTTTATAGGAATTATTTTTGCATTTATAACTGCTCAAATTCTCAATAAAACTGTTTTTAAAAATAAAGAAACTCCCTTTGTAATGGAGTTGCCAACATACCGGATGCCAACTTTACGAAACATACTTTATCATATGTGGGATAAAACCCAGCACTATCTTAAAAAGATTGGATCGGTTGTTTTAATTGGAGTTATTATTATTTGGGCACTAGAATATTTCCCTCGCAAAACTGAAGAGTCGCAGCATTTTTTAGCCCAAATAAGTATTGTTCAAAATAATAATAGACTTGATAAACAAGAAAAGGAAATTCTTGTAACTGATATAAATCGGCAATTAGAAGCAAACAGATTAGAAAACTCATATCTGGGTAGAATTGGAAAAGGAATTCAACCTGCGTTACAACCACTTGGTTTTGATTGGAAAATGAGTATCAGTTTGCTTGCCGGACTTCCGGCAAAAGAGATAATTGTTAGTACAATGGGAGTATTATATCAAAGTAGCAACAGCGAGTCAACTGTAAATCTTCAGCATAAAATTAAAAACGAATACCATACCTTTGGAAAACTAGAAGGACAGAAAGTTTTTATTACACCATCAATATTGTCGTTTCTTATTTTTATTCTGATATATTTTCCGTGTATTGGCGTTATAGCAACTATTAAAAACGAATCGGGCTCGTGGAAATGGGCAGCTTTCACCGTTATTTATACCACTCTGCTTGCCTGGGTTGCAGCTTTTATTGTTTATAATATAAGTAGTTTAATATTTTAGAAAATGATACAAGATATTATAACATACATGATTATAGGATCTGCAATTACTCTTGCAATCATAAAAGTGAGAAATAGATTTTGGCGTAAAAAAAGAAAGAGATCTTCTTCTGGTTCAAAAAACGAAAAGCCGTCTTCATCAAGTTGTTCGAATTGTGTTGCTGATTGTGTAATACGAGATGTGTCTCAACAATCTATTCAATACAATAACGATTTATGTAATAAGATTGAATCCAAATCAAGCTAATTTTAACTTAGAGATTGTATCCGACGGATTATCTGAATTAAATACGAAACTACCAGCTACCAATACATCGGCTCCTGCTTCAAAAAGTAGTTTTCCTGTTTTATCATTAACTCCACCATCAACTTCAATTAAACAATCAGAATTATTTTCTGCAATTAAAGTTTTAAGTTGTTTAACCTTTTTGTATGTATTCTCGATAAACTCCTGCCCTCCAAAACCAGGATTTACTGACATTAATAAAACCATATCTAATTCAGAAATAATATCTTGTAAAACAGATACCGAAGTGTGCGGATTTAAACAAACACTCGCTTTTATTCCGTAGCTTTTAATCAACTGAATAGTACGATGCAAATGTTGACATGCCTCGTAATGGACTGTTAATATAGATGCTCCGGCATTTACAAAAGGTTCGATAAATTTGTCGGGATTAACGATCATTAAATGCACATCTAAAGGTATGGTTGCAATTTTATTTACATGCTGAATTACCGGAATTCCGAATGAAATATTTGGAACAAAAACACCGTCCATAACATCAAAATGAATAAAATCTGCTTCACTTTGGTTTAACATCTCAATATCTTCTCCCAGTCTGTTAAAATCAGCTGACAAAATTGATGGTGCAATCAATCGACTCATATTTTACTTCACTTATTTCCCGAGATAAGATCTTAACAATCTATTACGGTATTGATTTTTTAACTTTTTAATAGCCTTCTCTTTTATCTGGCGCACTCTTTCGCGTGTTAGTCCAAACTCGTCTCCAATCTCTTCTAATGTATGAGATTGATATCCTTTTAGTCCAAAATAAAAACGCAATATTTCAGCTTCTCGATCGCCCAATGTTGCTAGCGAACGCTCAATTTCTAAACGTAATGAATCATCTAAAAGATTTTCTTCCGGATTTAGAGAATCATCACTTAACATCACATCGTACAAAGTATTTGCCTCCTCGTCTCTTAACGGAGCGTCCATCGAAACATGGTTGCCAGCAAAATTAAGAGAAGTTTCAACCAATTCAGGATTGGTTTCTAATAAAACTGCCACCTCATCAATAGTTGGTTCGCGCTGAAACTCTTGCTCGAGCTTACTAAAAGCCTTATTAATTTTATTTATTGAACCAATTTTATTTAGCGGAAGACGAACAATTCGAGCTTGCTCTGCAATTGCCTGAAGAATAGATTGACGAATCCACCAAACTGCGTACGAAATAAATTTAAACCCTCTTGTTTCATCAAAACGTTCTGCAGCTTTAATTAAACCCAAATTTCCTTCATTTATTAAATCGGGTAAACTTAAGCCTTGATTTTGATATTGTTTGGAAACAGAAACAACAAAACGAAGATTTGCTTTAATTAGGGCTTCAAAGGCTTTTTGGTCACCTTTTCTTATTGACTTGGCTAATTCAACTTCCTTTTCGGCAGACAGTAGCTCTACTTTGCTAATTTCGTGCAAGTACTTATCCAGAGACAATGTGTCCCGGTTAGTTACTTGTTTCGTAATTTTTAGCTGTCTCATAAGTTGACATTGTTAACATTTATTACAAATAATAAGGGTCGAATTTATTAATAAGTTTTTGTGTTACAAAATGATTTGCCATAATATTTAATTAAATAAGACAAAATGCTCTTTTATTTTAACGAATTTTCCACCATTTCATTCGATCTTATAATAAGAGTGCTAAACGCCTTTCATTAGATACTTTTTAAATTCATTGAATTCAGAATTTAACAATTTACTTATCTTATCACCTTTCATAAACACACTTAATTTTTCAGGCATTTTAATATTTTCAGCACCAACAATCTCCTCCATAGTATTGGTAAATTTAGCAGGATGAGCGGTCTCTAAAAATAGACCAATTTGGGTTCCTGACAAATATTCACTCAAAGCTTCAAATCCACAAGCACCATGAGGATCACACAAGTAGTTAGTTTCGTTATAAACTTTTTTCACAACTGCTTTTATTTCTGTGTCAGAATATCTAAATCCTTTTAATTTTTTTGAAATAGTTTTGTGCGAATTTTTATATAAATCTAAAATACGAACAAAATTACTGGGTTCGCCAACATCCATTGCATTTGCAACTGTTTCAACAGATTTGCGAGGTTGGTATTTCCCGGTTTCTAAATATTTAAAAACAATGTCGTTTGAGTTATTTGCCACAATAAATTGCTTAATAGGCAAACCCATTTCAAGTGCAAAAAGTCCGGCTGTAATATTCCCCAAATTTCCACTCGGAACCGAAACAACTAAATCATTGTTCTCTAAAATTCCTTGTTCTTTTAATCGCGCGAATGCATTAAAATAGTAAAATGCCTGCGGCAAAAAACGAGCAACATTAATTGAATTGGCTGATGTTAACATCAATTTCTCATTCAATTCAGCATCTAAAAAAGCACTTTTTACAAGGCGCTGGCAGTCATCAAAAGTACCCTCTATTTCTAGCGCAGTTATATTTTTACCTAAAGTTGCAAACTGCGATTCTTGTATTTTACTAACTTTTCCTTTTGGATAAAGCACATAAACATGAATTCCATCAACACCTAAAAAACCATTTGCCACAGCACTTCCTGTATCGCCAGAAGTTGCAACCAGAACATTTATTTGCTTATCGTGTTCACCTAAAAAATAGTTTAGTAAACGTGCCATAAAACGAGCTCCAACATCTTTAAACGCCATAGTTGGTCCATGAAATAGTTCTAACGAATAAATTGAATCTGTAACTTTTACAACCGGACAGTCAAATTGCAAAGTATCGTAAACTATATCTTTAAGTATTTCGTGATGAATATCATCTCCAAAAAACTTTTTTGAAACCTCAAAAGCAATTTCTTGAAATGATAAATTTTGAATATTATCGAAAAATAAAGATTCAAATTTTTCAATTCGTTCGGGCATAAAAAGTCCTTTGTCAGCAGCCAGTCCTTTTACAACTGCCTCTTTCAACGATACTTCGGGTGTATTTTTATTGGTACTGTAGTATTTCATCTTTAGTAGCTTGTACTTAAAATTTAGTAATAAGTACGTTCAAAAGTAAAAAGTTGTACTCGTTAATTTATCTCCTTTTCAGATGAAAAAGAAAAGTTTAAGATTGAGGTAACAAATCATGACATTTGTCATAACCAGACATTGCTATACCAGCATTTTAAAATGATTTATATGCATTTGGAATTAAATGCAAAAGACACTGATTATTATGATGCTAAAAACACTTTTGTGATTTTAATATTTTGAGATTTAGGAATATTTTACTTCCTGTTTTTTAAGCCAAAAGTCACTAAAGTTAAAAGATTGTACCAAGCAAAAATAAAATTCCACTGGCAATTACAAAATTATAAAAGTTATATATCGAGAAAAGCTCTGATAAATTCATCTCCTTTTAAAGTTCCATAAAATCCATTTTCAACAGTAAATTCATCATAAACATCAACTTTATCGGGCTTGTTGCCCGGCTTAAAAATAGAGAATGGTACCGGTTTTCGTGTATGAGTTTTTAATGCGCATGGTGTTGGATGGTCGGGCAAGATTGCAATGGCAACTTCATCATCCAGCTTTTTAGTTTCAGCCAAAATATACTTTACAATTCTCTGGTCGAGGTATTCGATTGTTTTTATTTTAAGTTCAACATCTCCTTCGTGACCTGCTTCGTCACTCGCTTCAATATGAAGATAAACAAAGTCATTCTCTTTTAAAGCATTGATTGCTGCCTCCGCTTTTCCTTCGTAATTTGTGTCAGACAATCCGGTTACACCATCCACTTTAATAACTTCCATACCTGCATAAACACCAATTCCCTGAATTAAATCGACAGCAGAAATTACTGCTGAATTTTCAATTCCAACCATCTCTTTTAATGTTGACATTGCAGGCTTATAACCCGGCGACCATGGCCAAATACTATTTGCAGGTTCTAGACCATCCTTTATTCGTTGAATATTTATAGGATGATTTTTAAGCAATTTTTGCGAATTAAGAATTAATTGATTTAGTAATTTAGAAGTATCGTTGGCAGCTTCTGTTTTTGATTTCACTAAAATATCACGAAATGGAGTACCAGGAACATCGTGTGGAGGCGTGCACTGAATATCTTTTACTCCATTTTTAATAACCAGTAAATGGCGGTAAGAAACACCTGGATAAAAAGTAATTTGCTCGTTTCCTAACTCCTTATTTAAAAATTCTATGATTTCTATTGACTGATTGTTTCTAATATGGCCTGCTGAATGATTTTTTAGAATATCATTTTCGATGGTTACCAAATTGCAACGTAAAGCCATGTCTCCAGGTTGCAAATCAATTCCAATACTTGCAGCTTCCAGCACTCCCCTTCCCTCATAAACTTTTTCAACATTGTAGCCCAAAACAGCCATGTTTGCGATTTCACTGCCTGGATGCATTGTTTCTGGGACGGTTTCTAACAATCCTGATTTACCATTTTTAGTTATCCAATCGATGTGTGGTTTATTAGCGATTTGCAACGGAGTTTTACCACCATAATTTGCAAGCGGTTCATCAGCCATTCCGTCTCCGAGTATTATTATATATTTCATTTAAATTATTCTTTGTTGCACTATACTTTAATGCAGTGCAAATCAAATATTCGAAACCTTAATTAAATCGGCAAAAACGCCGGCGGCAGTTACCGAAGCTCCGGCACCGTACCCTTTTATCAACATAGGAAATTCCTGATAACGCTCGGTTGTGTACATCACCAAATTATTGCTTCCTTCGAGATCGTAAAACGGATGTCGGGAATCTACTTCCTGCAATCCAACTTCGGCCTTTCCATTTTCGAAACGGGCAACAAAACGCCATTTTTTGTTTTCACTTTCAAGGCGGATCCGGTTTTTCTCAAACTCCGCATCCAACTCAGAAATAGTACTCCAAAATTCATCCAGTGAACCGTCGAAATAAGAATCGGGAATAAATTTATTGATTTTAATTTCGTCCATTTCTATGCGGTAACCCGATTCGCGAGCCAGTATCAAAATCTTGCGCGCTACATCAACACCACTTAAATCAATTCGTGGGTCAGGTTCAGAAAATCCCTCCTCTTTTGCCATTCGTATGGTTTTGCTCAGTGGGATTTCAGCTGAAATAGTATTAAAAATAAAATTTAAGGTACCCGACAAAACTGCATCTATCCGCAGTATTTTATCGCCCGAATTTACCAAATCGTTTAAAGTATTAATAATAGGCAAACCCGCACCAACATTAGTTTCAAACAAAAATTTAGCACCTTTTCTTTTTGCAATTTTTTTCAGTTCAGCATAATTATCGTAATCAGACGAAGCGGCAACTTTATTTGCAGTTACCACCGAGATGTTCGCGCTTAAAATTTCCTTATATAAAGTTGCAACATCGTCGGAAGCGGTACAATCTACAAATACCGAGTTATAAATATTCATCGCTTTTACTTCGTCTGCAAATCCTTGCAAACTCGAAGTCTTATCAGAATTCTCCAAACTTTTTTTATACGATATAATATCAATTCCTTCGCGTTCGAAAACCATTTTACGTGAATTTGCAATGTCTGTAAGTTTTATATTGAGGTGGTTCTCTTTCGAGAATGTCTCCTGCTGATTTTGCAATTGTTGAAGTAAATTTCCACCAACAGTTCCAAT